>JBDHGR010000118.1:0-10032 GCA_039589815.1 Gemmatimonadota bacterium
ATCAACCAATGATGGTCGTAGGCATTCACCGCGGATGAAACCGGGTTCGGATCCCCCCATTCCGCTCCCTCCCGTTCCACATACCAGACGTTCTCCTTCCCAGAGTCGCCACCGGGCTCCAGGGGCCGCATCGAGAGGAAGTAGATCCTCTGCCCATCGGGTGTGAAGATGGGCTCGCCGTCTCCGAACTCGGACCCGAACGACACCGGTTCCGGAGATGTCCAGACTCCGTTGTCCTGCTTCATGAAAAGGATGGGCCCCCTGAACCTCTCGGTCCAATAGACCTCCGATCCATCAGCGGAGAACACCGCCGGGCTGTGTTCCGAGTCGAACGCATGCCCCGAAACGATCCCCGGGGCAAACCGACGAGGGCCATCCCCCGGCGCCGGTTCCGGTTCGCCCAGGTAAGGCCCCCGAAGGACCGGAAAAGCGCGGGGGCCCTCCGTGGCACCCAGGGCAAGGAGGCGGGCAGCAACGGAATCGTGCCCGTGGTTCTGGGCGAAGTGGAGCGCCGTCAGGCCGGAGCGGCTCGTCTCATCGAGGGCCACGCCTCCCTCGGTGAGGAAGTCCACGAACTCCCGCCGGCCATGCTCAGCGGCAATATGAAGGGGTGTGACTCCATAGAGGTTTGCCCGGTGGATATCACCGTCACGAGCCAGAAGCGATTCACCGATGGAAACCGATCCACCACGGGCTGCGGCATGGAATGGCACGTCCTCCCACCAAGATATGGCCCGGCCCTCGGCCATCTGCACCGCCACCTCGAACACCTGCTCCAATCCGTTACTCGCCGAAACGTACACGGCCCGCGAGATGGACTGATCATCTTCGGGGAGGCGAGCACCCGCCTCCAGGAGCAAAGAGATGATCTCCGGCATCCCGTAAAAGAGGGTTGAGAAAAGGATCTCTTCCCCTCGGCCGGGTGTCCGGTCGTTCACATCAGCGCCTGCGTCCAATAAAAGCCGGACCACCTCAGGGTTCTCGCCCCAGTTACATGCGATGAAGAGGGGCGTCCTGCCCCGGAACTCTCGGGCCATCACGTCGGCACCGTGGGCTAGGAGGAGTCTTGTTGCTTCCGCATCTCCCAAGTTGGCGGCGTGATGAAGGGGGGTTCTGTCCTCGGCATCCCTGATCCCCACGTCCGCACCCCGTTCCAGGAGCAATTCGACCACGCCGGCCTGCCCCTCCCGCGCCGCGTGATGAAGGGGTGTCATCCCGTCCTCGTCCTGACGTCCGATGAGGGAGGGATCGGAGTCCACGAGCGCCCTGAACGTTTCGAGATCCCCGGCTTCAAGGGCTTGGTCGGGGTTTCCGCCAGGATCCACCGGCTCGCAGCCGGTGGCACCTAGACCAAGGAACAGAACGCAGAGGAAACAGACTCGATTGAGGTCGAGGCCGGAGACCCTTCCACCGAATCGGATCATGGGAGTCATTCCTGGTCGCCCCCCTTCAGTGGGGTGGTCGATGACCTTTCAGCTGATTCAAGAAGCTAGCTTCTTATGCACCCGGATGTGTTCCAGGGTTGTCAGAGTTGGGTTCGGGATCGATGGCGGGCCGTGGCCGAACTCCTTGCCCACATGCGAAACGACGTCACATGTTGGACACCGATGAACGAGGTCCTCCTTATTATTCTGGCCGCATCAGTTGCGGCGGGCATCATCTACGTCTCGGTGGTAGCGGAGAGGAAACGCCGAGCGATCCTAAAGGCAGTGGCGGAAAAGCTGGGGTTAGGCTTCGATCCCGCCGCGGACCGGAGCCTCCACCGCACATTCGCCCATTCTGTCTTCAAGAAAGGTCACTCCAGACGAGGGTCAAACACCCTGTTCGGGATCATGACCCTTGCCGGGTACGACATCCATGTACGCATGGGCGACTACCGATACGTCACGGGCCATGGCAAGCACCAGCAAACCCATAGGATCAGTTACGCAGCATTTTACCTCCCCTTCGTCGGCACCCCAGACCTCCTGATCCGCCGGGAGGGGATCGGCGACAAACTCATTGGAGGAATCGGATTCGATGACATCGACTTCGAATCGGAGGAGTTCAGCAGGGCCTTCTGGGTAAAGAGCGAGGACAAGAAATACGCCTACGACGTTATCCACCCACAGATGATGGAGTTCCTCCTGGGCGGCCCCACGCCTCACGTGGAGATCGCTCACGACGTGTGCCTGATTCTGGAGGGATGGGGAAGATGGGACCCGGAAACTTTCGACGGAGCACCCGGGTGGTTCCAGGCCTTCTTCGAGCGTTGGCCGGAACACCTGATTGATCGGCTGGAAATCCGGTAAGTGAGAACGCAATGAACGCTGCCCTTGGCATCGGCCTTTTTATCCTCGCCGTCGCCCTGATCTGGGTAATGGCGACCGTCAATCGGTTCGTCCGCCTACGGCAGCATCTGCGGGAGAGTTGGGCCGACATCGACGTTGAACTGAAACGCCGGTACGACCTTATCCCGAACCTCGTCGAAACTGTGAAGGGGTACGCTCGCCACGAAAAAGAGGTCTTGGTCCGGCTCGTGGAACTCAGGAACCTGGCCGTCGCAAGCCAGGGGAGCGCGTCCTCGCAAGCCAAGGATGAATCAGAGCTCCTGGTGGGATTGAAACAGGTTTTCGCCCTCGCCGAGGGTTATCCGGATCTCAAAGCCGACCGGAACTTCCTGGAACTCCAACGGCAACTCGCCCTTACCGAAGACCGAATCGCCGCCGCCCGCCGTTTCTACAACGGGAATGCCCGCACCTTGAATGTGCTCCGGGAAACCGTACCCACGAACCTCCTCGCGAAGATGATGAACGTCGAACGGGCGGCCTTCTTCGAGTTGACTTCAGAAGCGGAGCGGGTGATCCCGAGGGTGGACCTCGATGCGGAAGGCTGAAGTGCAGGGGCGTCCCTCTGCAAAAGCTCAACACTGCCGACTTCAGGTGGTTCCCCGAGGATGGGTTGGTCTTCTGCGCCTTCACGAATCTTCCGGACTTTCAGCCGGTGGATAATGTGACCCGAGACCTCTCCAGGATCCTGGTGAGCCGGTAAGTTTCGATGGCACCACTTCTGAAACACATCTTTCTGTAACGCACAAGTCACAGAGCAGTAAAACCTGTTACATAGCGGGCCGGGGGGCCTTTGTTGAGCGGGCCGGGGGGCCTTTGTTGAGCGGGCCATGGTTTCCTACATTCCCGGCGAACACAAGAGGAGTTGAGATACCTCTCAGCGCTCAGCTCCATCGCAAAACGGCCCACCAGGGCCCCAAGAACACGGAAGGATCTTTGGTGAGGACGTCCAAGAGTTTCAAACGGAGTCTCGCTCTCCTCGTATTCCTCCCCCTCACGGCGGGCCCCGAGCTGTCCGCCCAACATGCAGGTTCGGGAAGCGACAGTGCGTTCCCTCAGGTTTCGTTCGAGGGACTCTTCTACCTCACATACCAGATGGGTGAAGAGGGTGGTGAGGATTACAGCGAGTTTTCGGTCACCCGTTCCTACTTCACCAGCAGGGTTATGCTTCTCCCCAAGCTCTCGGCCCGAATCACCATGGACGGCCACCAGGACGACACGGGTGACGTGAAGGTCAGGCTGAAATATGCCTACGCCAAGTACGACTTCGGCGATTGAGGGGGACTCAAAGGGGTTGGCCTGGAAGGCGGGATCGTCCACATGGTCTGGCTGGACTTCGAAGAGCACGTGGACCTCTACCGGATGCGGGACAAGATGTTCATGGAGCGATCTGGGATGTTCAACTCGGCGGATTTCGGCCTGACCCTCACCGGCGGGTTCGGCGAGGACCTTCCGGACGAGTACAAGGAAGAGGTCAACGATCACTACACCGCTCGAAACGGGAGCTTTGCGGTGGGTGTCTACAATGGCACCGGGTACCACGGGAATGAACAAAACGAGGACAAGACCGTCCAGGGAAGGATCACGGTTCGGCCTCTCCCCGAGGTCATCCCGGGGTTTCAGCTGTCAGGCCTGGCCATCATTGGCGAAGGGAATCAAGAGGGTGAGCCCGACGAGATTCCAAACTGGAAAGCCTACAATGCCATGGCCTCCTACCAGTTCCCCCGGGGCACTCTCACCGCCCAATACTCTTGGGGAGAGGGAAACCAGAAAGGGAGTTGGACCGAACCGGGCGACCCATCCGAAGCCACCGACTATGAGGGATATTCGCTGTTTGGCGAATACAAGATCGGCCCTCACTGGCGCCTGATCGGTGGATATGATGACCTGGATCGGACCCCCGGGACCTCGGACCTGAGCTTCACCCGTTGGCACGGGGGGATCGGGTACGACTTCGGCGGGAGGAACATCCTGCTCTTCGACCTGGACCGGCGGAATTGGGACGACTCCGACCTCGAGACCGACACCCGGTTCCAGACCGTGATGCAGGTGAAGTTCTAGGGCCGACGCCAGGTACCGGGCTCTCGATCTCCGCTACCCAGCCAACACCCTCCGCACCGCACGCCGGCGGCCTCGACGTCGTCGGCGCTGATGTTGCGGTGAGTAGGGTTCACAACAACCCCTTCAGCAGACAACCCTTGGATGAACTCGTCGGCTTCCATGAGCTCGGCGGGGATCTCGGCGAAGACGATATCGGCGTCCACCTCTTCCGGCGGATGGTCCAACTTCAGCCCGGTTTCGGCCATGGCTCGACGCATGGCCTGGGTGGGCTTGGAAACGGTAATGAGAGCCGCCATGAACCTGAGCTTGTCCACGCTCCCATCCGCTTGCAGTTTGACGGCGCCGAGCGATACGGGGGAAGGGCGGCGCCGGCCGATGCGGGAATGGGCGGTGCCGGGTGACGCGGTGGCAAGTCGGTTTACCGCAGGCCCGCACCGCCCCCCTCCCCAGCTGGGCAAGCTTCGAGAACCCAACCGAAAGGCACATCATGAGCCCGAAGAAAGGGCCCCAGGCCCCCCAGGCCTCCACTCGGCTCCAGCGGTGGTTTCTATTGGTGCTGGCCCTGCTCATCACGGTAGGGTTTTACCAGGTGGTCGAGCCCTTCATCATCTCGGTTCTCATGGCCGCCATCTTCGCCGGGATGACGCACCCCCTCTTCCGGTGGTTGGTGAAGAAGACCCGAGGAAGAGAGGTGACCTCCGCCATCCTGACCGTTCTAGCCATTTTCATCCTGATTATCGGCCCCGCCATCTTGTTCGTCGGCATGCTGGCCAACGAGGCCTTGAACGTAAGTGAGTCGGTGGGCCCATGGATCCAGGAGCAGGCAGAGAATCCGGGAGCCATCGAGATCTGGTTCGGAGACTGGGCCCGGAACCTCCCAGTCGTGGGGGACCTGATCCCTGACCGGGAGGTAATCCTGGCAAAGATGGGGGAGATCGCCGGCCTTATCGGAGGTTTCCTGGTAAGCGGGCTGGCCTCGGCAACCCGGGGCACGGTCAATTTCATCTTCCAGCTCTGCATCATGCTCTACGCCAACTACTTCTTTCTTCGATCGGGGAAGGAAGCCCTGGCGAAGATCATGTACCTTGTGCCTCTCGAATCCGATCAGGAGGATCGGCTTGTTTCCCGTTTCGTCTCCGTGACCCGGGCCACGTTGAAGGGCACGCTGGTCATCGGGGTCATCCAAGGAACTTTGGCGGGCCTAGCCTTCGCTGTAGCGGGGATCGACGGAGCCATTTTCTGGGGCACGATCATGGCGGTCCTTTCCATTATTCCCGCCGTGGGTGCGGCGTTCGTGTGGATTCCGGCCGTGGTCTACCTGCTTGCCACCAGCCAGATTCTGGCCGGCGTTGGCTTACTCATCTGGTGCGGGGTCGTGGTGGGATCATCGGACAATATCCTCCGACCCATCCTGGTGGGGAAAGATACCAAGATGCCCGACCTGTTGGTGCTCCTGAGCACCCTGGGAGGGATCGGAGTCTACGGTGCACTCGGCGTGATCATTGGCCCAATCATCGCGGCTCTCTTCCTCACCGTATGGGAACTCTACGGGGAGGCCTTCCGCGACGTGTTGCCTGACGTGGAGAGGGGGTCGCCGGAGAAGGCGACCCCTTAATGGGTCCTATCTCTTGGCCCAGATGCCGAGCCTGAGAGGTTTGTCCAGCGTGTAGGTGAACTTCTGGTCACCGGTCGTCGGCCGGTCATACCGGGTCCGGGGATGGTCCACCCCTGTCTTACTCTCCACACTGAGGAATTGGCCCTCCTCCAAAGTGGCGAGCACATCATTAACCTTCCCTTCCAGGTTGGCCAACATCACCCGTTCGGCCGCCTCCTGGACAACGTCCGATGCTTCCGCGATGACCGCTTCCTCCCGAATCATCTCGTGTTGGGCCAAGAACTCTTCTGCATCCCAGTCCTGGGCTCCATCCCGACGGAACCCGACCTCGGTCATGGCGGCTGGGTCGAAGTTGAGGGAAACGGAGTGAAAACGATTACCGTATCGTCGGATTATCATTGCTTTGGTTCCTCGGTCCGATTCTCTGGTTTGCTGATCCGCTGGAGCCTCCGGAGCCGCTGACCAGGGCCCTCTGGTACCAGACGAGCGAGCACGGTAGGCTGGGGTGCCCAAAGGGGCAAGGGGGCCCAGAGGCCCGGGGCCCCTAAGGCCGCCCGGTGAGCTTCCGAGCCACCCTCCCCACCGTAAGGCCCTGGACGACGATGGAGAACGTCACCACCACATAGGTCACGGCCACCAGCAGGTCCCGACCCTCCCCCGGGGGGAGGGAGAGGGCCAAAGCAACGGAGATTCCACCCCGCAACCCAGACCAGGTAAGAATCTTGATCGCATGAGGACTGAAATCACGAATCCTTTTGAGGAATTGGACCGGGAGGCCAACGCTGATGAAACGGGCCAAGAGGACCAGGGGGATCGCCAAGAGCCCGGCCATCAAAAACCCCGGAGTCAGGTCGAGGATCAGGACCTCGATACCAATCATTACAAAGAGGACCGAGTTCAGGAACTCGTCGGAAAGCTCCCAGAAGGAATCCAGGTGTTGGACCGTCCTTTCCGACATGGCCAGGGCTCGACCCCGGTTTCCAATGAGGAGGCCTGCCACGACCATTGCCAGGGGGCCCGACACGTGTATGGCCTGCGCCAACGCATACCCCCCGGTGACCAGGGCCAGGGTCAGGAGGATTTCGACCTGGTATTCGTCCACGGCCTTCAGCATCCTGTACACCACCCAGCCCAAGATCCCCCCAAACAAGAACCCGCCCCCAATCTCCACCCCAAGCAGGTTAAGGACCTGGGAAGGGCTGAATCCGCCATGCCCTTGCCCCAGGCCCGCCATCTCGAGAAGCACCAAAAAGAGAACCACGCCCACACCATCATTAAAGAGCGATTCCCCGGTGATTTTGATGAGGAGCGGTTTGGGCACACCGACCTTCCGAAGGATGGCCCCGACGGCAATTGGATCCGTTGGAGAGATGAGGGCTCCAAAGAGGAGGCAGAGGACGAACGGAACCTCCAAACCCAGCCAACCGAACAACAGCCAGGCCCCCGACCCTACGAGTAGGGTCGACATCACCACCCCGACAGAGGCTAACAGGGTGATGACCCACCTGTTGTCACGAAGATCGTCGATCTTGATGTGGAGGGCCCCGGCAAAGAGAAGGGCACCCAGCATCCCTTTCAGGAGGGCCTCATCGAGCTCCACACCCTCCAATGCCTCCACCAGGAACTGAAGGTCCGCCACCCCCGCCTTCCCCAGCGCCACCAGAACCAAGGAGAACACCATGGAGAGGACCATGAGGCCGATGGTGGCAGGCAACCGGAGGAATCGATGGTTCGTCCACCCGAAGACTGCGGCGAGGGTGATCAGGGTGGCGACCAGATCAAATGTGCTCATGTTTAGAAGGGGTCTGCCGAAGTGGAGCGAGCCGCGTTACGAGCGCCACGGGGCCAGATGCGAGGCGGGGCTCCGATGGCATAGCTATGCGCTACGTCGAGGAGTCCCAACGAAGCAGATGGCCCCGTGCCGCCGTAACCCGAAGGGCACAGGGGGATTGCGGTGCCATACGGCGTCAGAACTCCTCCCCGATGCTTCAGCATCGCATTCGTCGTCCTTCCTTGTCTGGCATCCGCAAGAGGGCACCGCTGCGAAGCAGTGGTCCTGCGCGACCGCACCCCACTTCGGCAAACCCCTTCCAATAATGGCGACCTGGCCTCAGAGACCCAACCCGATCCTCACAACCCAATGGTTGAGGTCCCCCCCAAGAAACTCCCAAGTAGCTTCCCCTTGGATCCGGAGGCCCGTGGTCACGCGGAATCCGATTCCAAGGGCCATCCCGACCCGTTTCCTGGTCGTGCCGCCAAGCTCCCGCTCCCGTACCAGATAAGCACCGGTCACATAGGGCTGGAATCCGGGTGTGGAGGTGTGGAGAATCGCCCCCACCCGATAGCTCCAAAGCCTGCATTCCTGGTCGCACCTGGCCGGGAAGTAGTCGACTCCTACGAACACTCCCACTGGGAGCATGGGGGGATCCACCCCCAGGCGAAGGTCGACTCCCATCTGACCCTTAAGATCCTCGGTATATGCGGCTCCGGCGACGAGATTGACCTGCCCCTGGCCGGGGAGGGGGGCAAAGGCCAGGAGGAGGAGAATAAAGGGGAGGAGAAAAGAGGTGTTCTTCAAGCTTCGGGACCCTTGGCTCGGCGGAAGTGGACGGTTGACCGTGCGAGCAGGATGGAAGCCATCCCGTCCTGTGGTGAGACGATGGAATGGGGGTCGGTGTTCCAGTTCAGCTGCAATCAACAACCCTTGCGATGAAACGATTTCAACCAGTGCCGATTCTGAACACCCATTGGTTGAGGTCTTTCCCCAGGAATTCCCTGGAGATTTCGGCCTGGATACGCACTCTTCCCAGTGTCACCCTGTACCCTGCCCCAACAGAAAAACCCATCCGACTCGAGGTCTTGTCTCCACGCTTCAGCTCGCGGCCCCCGAAGGTTCCAGAGATAAAGGGGTAGGAACGATTTGTCGAAGGATGCAGGTGGGCACCCAGCCTCCAACCCCAAAGGCGGCATTCCTCTTCGCAGCTGGCAAAGAAATAATCCCCCCCACCGAAGAAGTCGACGGGGCGGTTTGACGGATAAAAGCCAAGCCTGGCTTCAATCCCGAACTGACCTCCCAAGGCTTCGGCGTAAGACCCCCCGCCATTGAGGTTCACGTGACTCTGGCCCATGCCGGGGGAAGCCACGAGTCCCAGGAAAGCACCAGCAAACAAGATGGTGATTGAAGTCTTCACCGGGTCCTCCACTCTTCTGCAACTGAAAGGCCGCTCGCTCTCATCTTTGAGACGGCGCGCCCGAAGATCCAGGTTGTCCGACCTTGGCCCGAAACTCTTTTCGGTCTATGCTCCCTGAATCAGGGACCCCGTCAGTTTCTTCTTGAAGGAGCCTCCCATGGGCCTGCCACGGTTATCCCTCATTCCGGTCGTCACCCTCCCTCTGGCCTT
Organism: Gemmatimonadota bacterium; assembly: GCA_039589815.1. GTDB lineage: Bacteria > Gemmatimonadota > Gemmatimonadetes > Longimicrobiales > Gaopeijiaceae > JABDNZ01. The sequence goes on from JBDHGR010000118.1 coordinate 9,405, forward strand.
CTTGAACGCCCTCGTATGGGTGCCGGCGCTGACGGGCCAGCCGTCGGGCGGAGAAGTGGCGAGGGCCTTCCGAGACGCCAATGGTGCCCGGATCCTCAGGGATTACGCGGAGCTTCTTTCCATTCCGAACGTGGCCTCGGATTCGGTGGGGATCTGGAGGAACGCCCACTTCATCCGGGATCGGTTGGCAGAAAGGGGTGTGGATGCACGCCTCCTCACGCTCGAGGGGGCAAATCCCATCGTCTACGGCGTGATGAAGGTCCCCGGGGCCACTCGAACTCTCGGGCTGTACGTGCATTACGACGGGCAGCCGGCCGATCCGGCCAACTGGACCCACGACCCTTGGGATCCGGTCTTGTACACTCGCGCCATGGAGGCCGGAGGTTCCCCGAGGCCTTTCCCCGAAACCGGGGAAGAGATCGATCCCGAGTGGCGCATCTACGCCCGGGCCGCAGGGGACGACAAGGCCCCCATAGGCGCCATGCTCCCGGCACTGGAAGCATTCAGGGACGGGGGAGTGACCCCCACCTCCAACCTCATCTTTTTCTTTGAAGGCGAAGAGGAAGCGGGGTCCACCAACCTCGGTCGATACCTGGGGGACTACGGGGATCTCATCGAGGACGTCGAC
>JBDHGR010000118.1:10063-11983 GCA_039589815.1 Gemmatimonadota bacterium
ACCCATGCTGAGTTTCGGGGTTCGTGGGGTGACGGGCATGGAGGTCACGGTTTACGGCCCAATCCGGGGATTACATTCCGGACACTACGGAAACTGGGCACCCGTCCCTGGGCAGATGTTGGCCAACCTCCTGGCTTCCATGAAGGACGATCATGGCACCGTTTTGATCGAGGGTTTTTACGACACCGTCGACCCCCTGGGACCCATGGAGTTGGAGGCTCTTCAGAAGCTGCCAAGCTATGACGCCGAACTGAAACGGGAGCTGGGCCTGGCGAGGACCGAAGGCGAGCCCCAGACCCTCCCAGAACGGCTCCAACTCCCCTCCCTCACCGTTCGGGGCCTCTCCTCCGGAAACACCGGAGCACTGGCCAGAAATGTCATCCCTTCCACCGCCACGGCCTCCCTGGGCGTCCGCCTGGTAAAGGGGAACGAGCCCAGGCAGATGCGCGAGCTGGTGGAAGCCCACATCCGCAAACAGGGCTACCACATCGTCCGGGAAGACCCGGACATGGAAACCCGTCTGGCCTACCCGAGGATCGCAAAGGTCACCGGTGGCGGAGGTTATCCAGCGGCCCGTTCGCCCATGGACCTGCCGATCCTGCAGGGGGTCGTGGCGGCAGCGAGGAGGGCCGCAGGAAATGACGATGTGGTGTTATCCCCTGGCTCCGGAGGGTCCCTACCTCTCTACCTCTTCACCGACGTGCTCGAGAAGCCCATCCTCATGGTTCCCATCGCGAACCATGACGACCTGCAACACGCTCCCGATGAGAACCTGAGGATCTGGAATCTCTGGTATGGGATAGACCTCTACGCCCAACTCTTCACGATGCCGGGAGGGTGAAAGGGTGCCGGGAAGGTGAAGGAGTGCCGGGAGGGTGAGGCAAGAGCCGGACGAATGAATGGGCGGTGAGGATGCCGGGATAGTGGGACAGGGGCGGGTTGATCAGGGCCAGACGGTGAGAAGGACCGGTTCTCTCCAGTCGGGCCATCCCACGATGTCTCCCCTGAACCGGAGCCACCAGACAATCTGATTGTAGGGAGCGCCGAAAGAGGGGGATGCATCCTGGGGAAGGGTCAGCGTGCCCTTCTTCTTCAGACCCCGATGCGGCTCGATGACCTGGTCCTTGGCCAGCGTGAGGTGCTTCTCGAAAACGGTCCGCTTGTGGCGGCTCTGGTATTGTCCATGCCCGTGTACCACCCGCTCCTCACACTCCAGGATCACCTCCAAGGAGCGGATTTCCGTCTTCTGTTGGGGACGAATGGCCACACTGAAACGGATTTCCTCGCCTCGCCGGACCTCGGTCGTGCTAAGGTGAACGGTGGGTTCACCCAGCTTCCCGCGGCCCAGTCGACCCCAGAAACCCCTCAGGGTAATAAACAGACCTCCACCCACGAGTAGGATGGTGGTCAACCGCCCAGCCGCCTGGAGCTCCCAGCCGTTGGCCGCCCCATAGAAGAGCCCCATGAGGATAAAAAGGAATCCCACGGCAACCCAGCTCCCTACCCTCCCCTTCTTCACCGCCTCCAGCTTTTCCTTCTCCTGGGGCACGGGACCCAGGCTTGCGATTTCCGGATCTGGTGTTCCCTCCAGGTGGACCGGAATGGCCTCGACTATGTCCGACTTGAGGAGGGACCGATCCAGACGGGCTTCGAGAGCCCAGATCACCTTCAGGATCTTCCCGCTGTAGGTCATGGGGCCACTCGGCGCAGCGATCTGAAACGAGAACCGATGGCTGGTGCCGGCCAGCCACTCTCCACCCCGCTCGAGCGTTTCGGTGCCGCTCTCCCCCGTCACCCGGTTCCCCTTGCCTTCCGTGTGCCAGAGAAACCGAACCTGTGCTTCTCGAAACTCCACGTCTTGCAGGACCTCCACCGTCACCTTGCCGTACACGATCTGTCCGGGCTCGAGAGCAAGGAGGG
>JBDHGR010000119.1:0-10003 GCA_039589815.1 Gemmatimonadota bacterium
CGGCCATGGATCCCTCCCCCACAGCTGAGGCGATCCTCTTCACGGATCGATGCCTTACGTCTCCCGCTACAACGATCCCGGGTGTGCTCGCCTCCAACAGAAAGGGGTCTCTCTTCTCGGTCCATCGGTTGGGCCGTTTGCCATCTTTCATCACTGCCGGACCCGTTAGGATGTACCCTTGGCGATCCCGTTCGACCGTCCCTTCGAGCCACTCCGTCCGGGTCGAGGCTCCGATAAACACGAAAAGCGCGTAGGCAGGGAGGACTTCTTTCTGGCCCGTCGCGGGATCGTGGATCGTTAGAGCCTCCAGCCGTTCCTCGCCCTTTGCCTCCGTTAGGGTCACACCAGTTCGAATGTGGACGTTCGGGGTGTCCTGGAGCTGATCGATGAGGTACTGCGACATGTGGGTCTTGAGGTTCTTCTTCTTCCTCACGAGAATCGTCACGGAACGGGCGAAGTCGGCGAGGTAAACCGCGGCCTGTCCTGCCGAATTGCCGCCGCCTACGATGAACACGTCCTGGTCCCGCACGGCCATCGCCTCGGTCAGAGCCGCTCCGTAGTAGACTCCGCATCCTGCCAGTCGGTCGGCCCCCTCTAGATCCAGGGATCCATAGGCGATTCCAGCAGCAATGAGCACAGCGGGAGTGACGATCTCCGATCCGTCCGACAACTCCACTACCCGGTAGTCCCCCTCGATCCGAATCCTGGTGGCTTCCATGGGAGTGAGAATCTCGGCGCCGAACCGCTTGGCCTGGGTCAGGGCCCGTCGGGCGAGATCCCCCCCACTGAGTCCTGATGGGAATCCCAGGTAGTTCTCGATTCTCGAACTCATTCCTGCACGACCCCCCGGGGCTTCCTTCTCGATCACGAGCGTGGACAACCCTTCCGAAGCGGAGTACACCGCCGCCGCCAGACCCGCCGGGCCCGCCCCGATTATGACCAGGTCATAGGCCTCGGCCTTGGGCTCGGTGCGAATTCCCAGACGAAGTCCCAGCTCGGCCATGGAGGGGTTGGTCGATGTGGCGCCATCTGGAAAGACCACCAGGGGCTTCGAGCCCGGATCGACGGCTTCCTCGCCCCCGTTTGTCAGGGCGAACTCCACGAGGCGGGATGCTTCAGAGTCTGACTCCAGATCGTGCCAGCGGTAGGGTACGAGGTTTCGGGTCAGGTAATCCCGGATCCGGTGGCCCTCGGAAGACCACCGATGGCTCACAACCTTTACTCCCTCGAAGGTGGGCTCGTATGTGGCCTGCCAATCGGCCAGGAGGTCGTCAAGAACGGGGTAAAGCCGCTCCTCGGGGGGATCCCATGGCTTCAGGAGGTAGTGGTCGAGATTGATCTCGTTGATGGCCTGGATGGCCACCTCCGTGTCGGCATAAGCCGTGAGAAGGACCTTCCTGGCTCCAGGAAAGATGGACCCGGCTTCTCGCAAAAACTCCACCCCCGTCATCTCCGGCATCCTCTGGTCCACGACCAACAGGGCCAATGATCGGTTTTGGAGCACCAGGTCACCAAGTACCCCGAGGGCGGCGGCCCCGGACTGGGCTCCCAACAACCGGTAACCCTCTCCGTAACGTCTGCGGAGGTCCCGCAGGATTGCGCTCAGGACGGGGGGGTGGTCGTCCACGGCGAGGATGACGGGTTTTGCACGGCTCATCTAACTCGCCTCCCTCGCCCTGTCCCGGTACCCTGAGGGCTCCTCGGAATAACCAGGGGTCGGATGGTAAGGCAACCCAATCCGGGTCAGAATGGCCTGGAAACGAGGGCCTTCCCTCAGGGCCCGGAAGATGGGCTCTTGGGCCAGGTAAACGAGTTGGGGACTCCGTTCCGCGACTCCCCTTTCCAGGGCAGAGAGGGCCTTGTCATCGTGCCCGAGGCCGAGATGGGGGATCGCCTGGTAGTAAGCAGAGACGTAATGACTCTGGGCCCACTTCGAGAGTTCGGTGATGTGCATCTCGGCGCCTCCGCGGTCGCCGTCTTTCCCTTTGGCAAAGGCAAGGAGGGAGAGGAGGGAGACATTTTCCGGCTCCCTGGCCAGGGCTTTCTCCAGGACAAGGGCTCCGTCCCCAGGGGAGCCGGAGGCGACCAAGGTCAGGGCGAGGACCACCTCTGCAGAAGAAAACCCCGGGTGTTTCATGACTGCCTTCCGGCCGGCATCCAAGGCTTCTTCATGATGGCCCTGGTAGTAGGGTACCCAGGCCGAAGAGGCGGCTACGGCTGGCGACTTGGGCCCCAGCTCCATGGCCAAATCCATCTCTCGCCGGCTTTCCGCGGCCCTGCCCATATAGGTGAGGAACAGGGCGAAGCGTTGGCGAACGACGGTGTACTGGGGATGTGCCTCGATGGCGGCCTTGAACTCCGTCTCCGCCGAGGCCCAATCCAGATCCATCTGGCGAACCAAAGCTGCGGAGGTGAGGGCTTCCGCCATATCAGGCGCCGCATGCAGCGCCCGCCCAGCCGCCAATCGTGCCACGGTAAGACCCTCCCGGGGGGAGACCACGCCATAGTCCAAGAGGATGGAATAACAGTCGGCCAAGGCAGCACACGCCTGCGCGAAGGTTCCATCCAGGACGATGGCCCTTTCCAGACATCGGATGGCCGTACGAACCGCCAAAGGAGTCCGTTTCTGCCAGTGGGACCGGGCCTCTTGGTAAAGGGCGTAAGCCTCTTCACTCGTTGTGATTCTGGAGCTCGGGACCATGAGGGTCTCCTGGTTCGGGATTCGGCGCAGCTGACCTGTTGCGCCCTCTTCTCCACATGCGGAAAGGAACCCCGCGACCGGACATTCCGGGCCCTGTTTTCGGCGGAGGCTGTCTGGCCGTCATACCGGGAGTCTTGTCTTCTCCCGGGACGGGATTAAAGTTGTATGCTTCGGCTTTCGCCGACTCCTGGGTTTCGGCTGGCCCCGGAAACCAACAAATCACGGCGGCTTGCGAGCATGACTTCCGACCACCGGTCTACGCCGGGGGAGGTGACTCGGCTTCTTTCGGAGGCCCGTGACGGCGATGATCTCGCCCTCAAACGAGTTCTTCCCCTCATTTATGAAGAGCTCCGCCAACTGGCGAGGAGTCAGGTTCGGCGGGAGGCCCAGGGCCATACCCTGCATGCAACGGAGTTGGTTCACGAGGCCTATCTGAAGCTCTCCGTGGGAAGCGGCCCCGATGCGAAGAACCGCCCCCACCTCCTGGCCATCGCGAGCCGAGCTATGCGTCAGCTCCTGGTGGACCACGCCAGAAGCCGGAATGCCAAAAAGAGGGGTGGGGAGTGGCAGAGAACCACCCTTGCAGATGGACCCATGATCAGGGAACTGGCACCCGAGGAACTCCTCACCCTGGATAACGCCCTGAAAGAACTGGACCCTCGACAACGTCGGGTCGTGGAGTGCCGGTTTTTCGGGGGACTGGAAGAGTTGGAGATCGCCGTGGCTTTGGATGTCTCAGAACGGACGGTTCGCCGGGACTGGGTGAAAGCCCGGGCTTGGCTGTATTCGAGACTGTACCCTGAAGAGTTGGACCAACCGACCCCCGAGGGCTGAGGTCTGCAGACGGATGCGAGATTGAATTCCATGGCTTCTGAGCGCAGGCAAAGGATCGAGGAGATCTTCGAGAAGATCCTGGAAAGACCCCAGGCTGAATGGCCCGGGGCCCTGAGTGAGGCCTGCCGGGGAGACGGCGAGCTTGAGGCTGAGGTGGGAAAGCTTCTCTCAGCACACGCGCGGATGGACGGGATTCTGGACAAGCCTTCCCCCGTTTCCGAAGTCGCCTCAGGGCGGATGGATCGACCGGATAGTGTTATCGGTCGGTACCGTCTGCTGAAGGAGATCGGGAAGGGAGGAATGGGGACCGTCTACCTGGCTGAGAGGGCGGACGGACACTTCAAGCAGAGAGTCGCGCTGAAGGTCATTCCCTTGGCCGACGAGGATCTGAGGGCCCGGGTGGTGGCCGAGCGTCAGATTCTTGCTTCCCTCCAGCACCCGAACATCTCCCGGCTTTTGGATGGGGGGGTGACGGAGGACGGCCGACCGTTCCTGGTCATGGGATACGTCAGCGGTCTCCCCATCGACGTGTATTGCGATCGGATGCGGTTGAGCCTGCGGGAAAGGCTCGGTGTCTTCCTGACGGTTCTTGGGGCCGTGGAGCACGCCCACCGAAACCTCGTGGTCCACCGTGATTTGAAGCCCGCGAACATTCTTGTCTCTCCCTCAGGCGAAGTGAAGCTCCTAGACTTCGGGATTGCGAAGCTCCTGAACCCCAACCTGGGAGGAGCCGACTTCCCGGTAACAAGGCCCGAGGATAGGGCCCTCACGCCTGAGTATGCCAGCCCCGAGCAGGTGAGGGGTGAGGTCATCACGACCGCTGCCGACATCTATTCCCTGGGTGTGATTCTCTACCAGCTCCTGGCTGGACAAAGGCCGTATTCCATCCAGGACGGGTCCCTGCCGGAGTTGGTGAAGAAGATCTGTGAGGACGACCCCTCCCCGCCCAGCGCCAGGGCAGTGGAGAGGGACGGCTCCGTGGAGGAAATCTCCCGGGATGCCTCTCCCGAGGGCGTGGCCGAAGCGAGGGACACCACGGCAGCCCGTCTCTTCCGATCCTTGCGAGGTGACCTCGACGCCATCGTCATGAAGGCCATGAGGAAGGAACCGGGCCGACGGTACACATCAGTGGAACTGTTGGCCCAAGACATCTGCCACTACCTTGAAGGCTTGCCGGTGGGTGCCCGTCGAGGGAATCGATGGTACAGGATTCAGAAGTTTGCCAGCCGGCACCGGATGGGGGCTGTCGCAGCCGGGATCGTCGCCCTCTCCCTCGTCGGGGGTGCGGGGACCGCAGTCTGGCAGGCGAGTATCGCTGCTCGGGAACGGGATCGGGCCCAGGATGCGCTTCGGGGATCGGAAGAGGTGACCGAGTTCCTCCTGGGCCTTTTTGATTCCAGCCATCCTGACGATACGCCGGGAGGTACGGTGACGGTGCTCGATCTTCTCCGCCGAGGGCAGCAGAGAGCTGATTCTCTTGTCGGGGAGCCTGTGGTGAGAGCCCGGCTTCTTCAGGTGATGGCCAGGGCTCACCAGAATCTGGGCCAGTACGGAGATGCGAAGGGGCTGGCGGAGGACGCGGTGACCCTTCTCGAGACCGAGTTCGGGGAGGATCACCCCGAGCTGCTTCCGGCGTTGTACCGCTGGGGAATCGCTCTGAAGAACCACGGCCAATATGACAGTGCGAGGATCGTCCTCGAGCGGGCGGCGGCCAGTCAGGATGAAAATGGCGGCAGCCCGGTAGCCGAGATGGGAGATGTCCTGGAAGAACTGGCAAGAGTGAGCATCTATCTGGGGGACCTCTCGGGTGCCGAAGGGTTGGCCAAGAGGGCCTTGGCAATCAAGGAGGGGTCCTTTGGGAGAGAACATTCGGAAACGCTGAGTACGCTGGGGGCCCTGGCTTCCATATACCGTTTCCAGGGTCGGTTCGAGTTGGCCGAGTCCACTTTTCGGGAGGTCCTCTCTCGCCGCCGAGCTCTGGAGAACCCGGATTTGACCGTCCTTACCGGGGATATGCTCCAAGTGGTAGATCTGATCCGAGTGCAGCAGGGGAATCTGGATGAAGCCGAGGCCCTGGCCCGGGAGGCCGTGACGGTTCTCCACGATGGATCCGGCATCGGGAATCGAAACTTCGTATGGGGCCTCACGACTCTGGGCGTAGTTCGGGAGGCTCAGGGCGACCTGGAGGAGGCGGAGACCCTTCTAAACCAAGCCATTGACATCCGAAAGAGAACCTACGGGGATTTCCATCCCTTGGTGGCTGAAGCTACCGGAGTTCTTGCCGGGTTTCTCACCCGAAACGGGCGGCCTGCAGAAGCCGAATCCTTCTTCAGGATCGCCGAGGAGATCGATCTCCAGACGGTTGGGAGGGACCACTCCCGTCACGCCGGAACACTCTCAGGGTTGGCTCTGGCTTTGATGGAGCAGGGGCGTTTGGAAGAGGCCGATTCCGTTATCGGGATCTCTCTCCAAATCAGGACCGCCACGCAAGGAAGGCGAACCCCCAACGTGGCCCAGGGTTTGGCCTATCTGGCGGAGATCCGAAGGAGAAGGGATCGGTTCGAGGAAGCGGAGGGATTCCTATCGGAGGCTCTGGAGATTGTATCGGATCTGCCGGGGCAAGGGACCGTGCACGGAAGAATTCACGATGCCTTCGTTAGGCTCTACGACCACTGGGGTAAACCAGAGGATGCGGCCAGGCACCGCGCTTTGGTTGGCCCCAATCATTGATAGTCCCTTAGTCCATTCCCCGCCGGATTCCCCTCCCTCCCCACCCTGTCCGCTACCGGCTCGGTTTCACGCATTCCCAAGAGAGGAATCCTCGGTGGACTCCCCGCCGAGGACGGATCCTGGAGCTTAGCAATGATGGTGAGGTGGATGGATGGGAAGCCCCAAGCTCATGGCCGAGGACCTTGAAGGGAAACCGAATCTTCTCCGGCCTACCTGGGATCGGTTTCACGGTTACGGAGTCATGGGTTTGCCCTTCGCTTCAGGTCATCTCCTGGCGTTTCGGAGGATGACTGCTAGCTCTATCGGCCCTCCGTTTACAGCGGTCTGGCACCGGGATCCCTCGGGCTGGTGGACCATGCTGGTGGACACCGATCCGGAACGGTCATGTGCCAGATTCTTCGGGCGAGGGATGGGCCGTGTGATGATGGTAGAGGAGATTGAACTCTCCTGGGGCGGCCCTCGGTGGCTCTCCCTCAGGGTGCCGGAGTTTGGGCTCCAGTTGGGGATCCGCCTCTCATCCGACACGATCACCCGTGCACTCAACTGGCTCGGGTCGATCCTTCCCGAGGCGGTGTGGAGGAGTTCCTGGGGTCGAAGCACCATGGGCAGGGTAGGGGGGCAGGCCCTGGGGGCCGGGCACCTGTCTCTTTCGGGCCGGGCTCCCAACGGCCAAAGCTATTTCGCCCTGCCCAAGGTCGTTTTCCGGATCGGGGCCGCTGCAGCCGTGGTCCGGGGTGAGGACCTGGGGCCAATGGGACCCCTTCAAAAACAAGCCAGCGTCGGTGACTTCTGGATTCCCAACCAAGGCGTCTTCGCGATTGGGGAGGCCGGTTTCGAAAGCATCGAACCGGATGACTGGGACCCCTCCCCTGCCATGTCCGGTGAAGACCGACTCTTTCGCATTCAGGGGTGAAAGGGCTCTCGCCTGTCGACCCCGAGGACGTTGAAGGGAACACAGCGTTCCAACTGGAGGAAATGAGTCATGTGTGGAAACCTGGGCCCTCTGCCATCTGTTTCCGACCTCACCGGTGGAACGGATCTCACCCTCTCCGGGACTCTGGAGGAAGCCCGCGTCAAGGCTTTCGGCGAACGATTCCTATCTGCGCTGAACGAAGCAGCCGTCATAGCCATGATCTCCCTTGGTCACAGGACGGGTTTGTTCGACGCGCTCTCCCGGACTGGATCGGTTACCACCCATGGTTTGGCCGCCGCTTCGGGGCTCCAGGAGCGGTACGTTCGGGAGTGGCTTCATGCCCTCACCGTCGCAAAGGTGGTGGAGATCGATGAGGAGGGCCGGTTCCTCCTCCCTCCGGAACACGCCGCGGTTCTGACCCGGGATGGACGGGAGAACCTGGCGGTCTTCGCCCAATATCTACCTCTGCTGGGGGGGGTTGAAGACTCCATCGTTGATTGTTTCAGAGAGGGTGGGGGTGTTCCTTATGAGCGATTCGGCCGGTTTCACCAAGTCATGGCCGAAGACAGTGGCCAAACGGTCCTGGCGGGCCTGCACGAACACATCCTTCCTCTCATTCCCGGGGCCGAAGCGGGGTTGAGCCGAGGGATTCGGGTTGCGGACTTCGGCTGTGGCAGAGGCTTGGCCCTCATCGATCTGGCTTCCCGGTACCCGGAAAGCGAGTTCACCGGGTTCGAGCTGTCCAGCCATGCGGTGGCCTTCGCAGAGGAACGGGTTCGGGAGCAGGGTTTGGAAAATGTGCGATTCGTGGAGAAAGACCTCTCCGATTTCGACGAAACGGCGGAAGAGGAAGCCTACGATCTCGTGTTCACATTCGACGCAGTTCACGACCAGGCCAAACCTGCCGCACTCCTTCGGGGCATTGCCCGCACGCTGCGCACTGGAGGCGTCTACCTTATGCAGGACATCCACGCTTCCACCGATGTCCGTGGCAACATGGATCATCCTATGGGACCCTTTCTCTATTCCATTTCAGTGATGCACTGCATGACGGTGTCCCTCGCCCAAGGGGGAATGGGGTTGGGCACCATGTGGGGCCGGGAGCAAGCTCTGACCATGCTCCGGGACGCTGGCTTCGGAGATGTGGAGATCCACCGGCTCGATCATGACCCACAGAACGACTACTACCTGATCCGGAAGAAGGTCGCCTGAGTGTGGGTGGGGGGAGCGCCTCTGGCTCTCCTCCGCTTCCCCGTCCTATGAAGAAGATCTCCCTGCAAACGCAGCCTTCGTCCGGTATCCCTTGAGTCGCCGCCACTTACGTGAAATTGAGGATCCAAGAGGAGGGAAGATGATGTCAGGGCGTCCTGCACTACGGGTAGGAATTCTAGGACTGCTGCTCTTGATCACCCCAGGGGCTATCCTGGCTCAGGTGGATGTTCGGAGCCACTACTTCACGTCAAGTGATGGGGTCGAACTCCACTACTTGGAAGCCGGATCCGGCCCGACCCTTGTGTTCGTGCCAGGATGGACCATGCCCGCAGAGATCTGGGAGCCTCAGATCCAGCATTTTGGGAAGACCCACAGGGTCGTTGCGTTTGATCCCCGTGGCCAAGGTCGATCGGAAAAGGTAGGCTACGGATACCATCCTTCCCGTCGAGCGCAAGATATTGGCGAGCTGTTGGAGCATCTCGACGCCGGGCCCGCGGTTGTCACCGGCTGGTCCCTCGGAGTGCAAGAAGTCCTCGTTTATACGCACGAGTCTGGCACCGACCGTGTTCGGGCTGTGGTCCTCGTGGATCATATGATTGAAATGGATTGTTCTCGGTTTGGCTCCCGCTTTGTGAACGTGCAGGTTAAACGGGAGAGCTGGACCAGGGAGTTCATTCGGGCAATCTTCCAGACTCCGCAGTCGGAAGAATATCTCGAGGCAGTCACGCAGGCTGCGCTGTCTACCCCGACGAATGCAGCCGCCATTATGATCGGCAATCTCGTTCTCATGGGCCCTTGTGACCTGAGCCCCGCAATGGATGCTTTGGACCGGCCGGTGCTCTTTGTCGCATCTTCACAGGCCTGGGCCATTGACGAGGGCGAACGGGTCCGAGAGCGCTGGCCCGGAACGTCCCTGGTGGCCCTAGAAAACACCGGACACGTCTTATTCGTGGATGCTCCAGAGAGGTTCAACAGAGCCCTTGAAGATTTTCTTTCAGGACTGCCCAATCGGTAGCGTAGCTCCCACCGCTGGTTAGAGTGCGGAGCCTGCCGCAGTTGAGCCGGTATATCGAACCAGGCGAGCCTCCTCCTCCGCGACCGATTCCTGTCCACTCCTCACCCCCTGACCAGAAGACAACGCGATTCGTCTGACCTACGAGCAAGTCCGGAGTAGGTTTCATTGATTGCTGACTTTCATCTTTTATGCAAAGTCAGGAGCAGTTCTTGTTCCTAATCCGTTCTCGCGAACAACCGGACTAGAACTGGCCTGATGAGGCCCGGCCCGGGTCGGAGTTCACAGGGCGAGAGCCAATTGGTACCATGAGATGGGCATAGGGTGTGCCTTTCCACATGACATACGGTCCGCAGTTGTAAGGGTCAGTCGGGAACCTTTCCAGAAGCTCGGCTGGTGCGAGGATCATCAAGTGAGCGCCCTCCCTGATCCATTCGTTGTCGGCGGTCGGGCCCTCTGCAAAGGGATCGACGTTGCTGGCCCCGCCGTCCCCAGCGAGCATGTATGAGATGCCGAGCGATCGGGCAGCGTAATCCTTTTTGTTCTGCCAGGCGTCAGCCCATTTCATCCATTCGCTGTCCATACACATCGGGGAGTCGAC
>JBDHGR010000120.1:0-11386 GCA_039589815.1 Gemmatimonadota bacterium
CCGATACAGGAGTCCCGGAATCGGCTCCCCAACCCTCTCCTCCACCCACTCCATCCGTCCGACCACGAGTGAGATCCCTTCCACCGAGCCCTCGATCCCTCGCCCGGGGAAGGACTCGAAACTCCTGGGTTCCGGGACCGGGAGTCCGAGAGCTTCCACCGCCCTGAGGAGGGCTTGAGCCACGTGGTGCTCGCTCCGGGATTCCAACCCCGCCACCAGGCGCAGAAAGTCTTCGTCTTCCAGTGAAAGCCCGGGACAATGGCCACGGGGGCCATTGGCGGTTTCCACTACCGGACAGACCCGGGCTGGAAGACGTGTCATGATGGCCGCCACAGCGGGGCTCACAAGAACCTCTCCCGGCTCTTCCCCTCTGAGGAGGTGGAAGAACCCGGCCATCTCCGGCCTCCCTTGGGTAAGGGTCCCGGTCTTGTCGAAGGCAACCACCTTTACCCCTGCCAAGGCATCGAGGTGAGCACCTCCCTTGAAGAGGATTCCGTTCCGGGCGCCGTTGGAAACCGCGGAGACGATGCTGGCCGGAATGGAGATGACCAGAGCGCAGGGTGAAGCCACCACCAGAAGGGTCATGGCTCGGTAGAAGGCTTGGTCGAATCCCCAGTCCAGGGCGACCATAGGGAATACCACGGCCACGACCGCCCCCAGGATGACTGCCCCGGCGTACTTGCTCTCGGTCCGTTCAATCCAACCCTGGGCCGGGGCTTTGGCCTCCCTGGCTTCCTCCACCATCCGGATGACTCTGGCCAGGGTGGTGTCCTCCGCCAACCGCGTCACCCGGATGTCCAGCGTCCCTGAGCCGTTGAGGGTTCCGGCGAAGACTTCGTCATCGACCTTTTTCCGAAGGGGCACAGCCTCTCCCGTGAGAGTGGACTCGTCCACCGGCGATTCCCCGGCAGCCACTCGCCCGTCCAACGGGATCCGGTCCCCCGGCCGGACCCGGATCACATCCCCCGGGGCCAGCGTATCGATCCCCACCTGGGTTTCCTCATCGCCCTCCACCTTAGCGGCAGACTCGGGTCGGAGCTCCATCAGGGCCCGAATGGACCGACGGGTACGGCCGAAGGCGAAGGTCTCCAGTGTGTTCCCGAGGGAGAACAGGAATAGGAGGATTGTCCCTTCCGCCCAGTGGCCCAAAAACGCCGCACCGGCCGCGGCAACGACCATGAGGAGGTCTACTTCCAACCGCGCCTTTCTCAGGGCTCTGAGGGCCTCCCAGGCGGCTTCCCAGCCGCCTGCCAGGTAAGCCAACACGTAGAACGTCACCGATGGAGCTGACACCCCCAGCGCGGCGCCCGCGGCTGCGCCCAGGACACCGAAGACAGCGCAGGCGCCTGTTGAGACGGCAAGAGACCTCCAGGACGGTTCGGCGGCCTCTCTCTCGGGGGAGGACCTCTCATTGTCTTGCTGTTCTATCATTCGTTCCCGGGGGTGGGTTGGATCCGGCTTCTCCTCTTCCCCAAGGGTTTCTTCTTTGGACAGGGCCAGGTCCCTTGGGCTCTTTGGCCGTTTGAACTCCCCGGGAATCGGAGAGAGGGTTATCGTTAGGAACCACCTCTTTCGCCGGTTAAAGGAAGCTCGTGCCCCTTGCGCAGGGGTTCCTTGAGGAGTTCAGGCCATGCACGATGTTCTCAGAACTCGGGTTCTCCGGAAACTCGAAAGCCTTCCGGAAGATCAGGTCTATCAGGTCTTGGACTACATAGAGTTCCTGGAGTCCAAATACGCCCCCGATATTTCCTCGGATACCACAGCCCTCCAGAGTTTTGCGGAAAAACTCGAAGATCAGCTCCGGCGGCGAACCGTCAGCCCCGCAAGCCTTCGGGAGGCCTTCCAGCTCATCTCCGCGGCTGACAAGGTCCTCTCGAATGTGGCGAACCTGGGCAAGGAGTTTATTGGAGACCTGAACGGGACCCCGGAAGGGAAGGGGGGCAAGACAGGATCTTCGTCGACGGGGAAGCGTGGGGGAAGAACCGAGCCCTCTCCCGAGCCCAAAGGCGGGGGGAAAGCAGGAGGAGGTCAGGACAAAAGCGAGGCTTCCGGGGGAGACCGGGGTTCGGGTTGACACCCCTCCGAGGCCATGAATATCATGGCCCATGAACAGGCACGTGAAGCGGCTCTCAGCTTCCCGCCCGCTCGTCGAGGCATTCCAAAAGAGTGCCTGGTGACGGCGGGCGATTAGTTTCAACCGAGATTCTCAGGGCCCAAGACGGGCCCCGGGAGGACCTCAACCATGCGGGAGAGGCAACATGGCCGAGGTAGTGGGAGACAAGGGAAGGATCCTGGGGGAAGGCCTGACTTTCGATGACGTGTTGCTGGTGCCAGGCCATTCTCTGGTTCACCCCAGAGAGACCTCCTTGGCTTCATTCCTGACAAGCAAGATCCCGCTTCAGATTCCTCTCGTGTCAGCCGCCATGGATACGGTGACCGAGTCCCAGATGGCCATCGCCATGGCCCGGGAAGGCGGGCTCGGAATCATCCACAAGAACATGCCGGTGGATCGACAACTGGCGGAGGTGGATCGGGTGAAGCGGTCGGAGAGCGGCATGATCATGGATCCCATCACCCTGGGTCCGGACCATACCCTTCGGGAAGCCCACGCCCTCATGGCTCAGTACCACATTTCGGGTGTTCCCATCGTCCAGGATGGTGGCAAATTGGTAGGGATCGTCACCAACCGTGACCTCCAATTCGAAACCGATCTGGATCAACCCATTCGTGAGGTCATGACCTCCAAGGGTTTGGTGACTGTGCCAGTGGGAACGACTCTGGAGGGAGCCGAACGTCTCCTTCACGAACACCGGATCGAGAAACTCCCCGTGGTAGACGATGAGGGCACTTTGAAGGGCCTCATCACTGTGAAGGACATTTTCAAACGCAGACAATTCCCCGATGCCTGTAAGGATGAGCACGGCCGATTGCGGGTCGGTGCCGCCATTGGTGCGGGGAGGGCCGAGTTGGATCGTGCCCGAGCCCTGGTCCCGGCGGGGGCGGATGTCCTGATCATCGACACGGCCCACGGGCACTCCGAAGGCGTACTCCAGATGGTGACGAGGGTGCGGGAAGCTTTACCTGATGTCCAACTGATCGCTGGGAATGTTGCCACCGCCGACGGGGCGCGAGCGATCCAGGAGAGAGGCGCGGATGCGGTAAAGGTCGGTGTCGGGCCCGGGTCCATCTGTACCACAAGAGTGGTAACGGGGGTGGGCGTGCCTCAGTTCACCGCCATCCAGGAAGCGGTGCGGGGGGTTGAGAACCAGATTCCGGTCGTAGCGGACGGTGGCATTCGTTATTCGGGGGACATCGTAAAAGCGCTTGCGGCCGGAGCCCAATCGGTCATGATGGGCTCCATGTTTGCCGGCACGGACGAATCTCCCGGTGAGAGTTTCCTTCTGGAAGGCCGCCGCTTCAAGGTCGTCAGGGGTATGGGGTCCCTTTCTGCAATGGAAGAAGGCTCAGCCGACCGGTATTTTCAGGACCCGGAAGCGGGAGCCAACAAGCTGGTGCCCGAGGGCATCGAGGCCCGCGTACCCTACAAGGGGCCCCTGTCCGACACGGTGTTTCAGCTCGTGGGCGGGATCCGCAGCGGGATGGGGTACTGTGGCGCATCCGACTTGTCGGAGCTACGTGAGAAAGCCCGGTTTTTCCAGATCACTTCTGGTGGGTTGAGGGAATCCCATCCCCATGACGTCACCATCACGCGGGAAGCTCCCAACTACACGCTTTAACAAAGGTGACTTCCTCCATGAGGGACACACAGGCTTGACCCGTCCGAGATCTTTTCCCCAAGGGGTTCGTCAGGGCCCGTTCCCGGGAAGCTCGGGCGTCTCTCTCCTCGCGCTTTGTGCGCTCCTATCCGGATGCGGGAGTCTCGTAGGAAGGCAGTCCCCGGCCAACCCCGCCGTTGGGCCAAACCCTCCGGGGGAGACTCCCGCTGAGCCACACGCCGAGCCACACGCCGAGCCTCATGCCCGTGTCCCCGTCCGGGTGCCGGTTTCAGACCCGGCCCCGCGACCGTCCACCCCCGAGGCCATCACAGAGTCCAGGGATATCGATCCCATTCTGGATTCGCCCTGGGCCAAGACGGCCGAAATGGACGCGAGAGTCCAGGATTGGATCGAGTCCTTCCAGGGGCGGGAGGCTTCATTGTTCCGGACGACCCTTTCCAGGATGGGCCGATATCAGCCCATGGTCGAGGAACACCTCAGAGCCGGGGGTCTCCCTGCTAGCCTGGCTTTTCTGCCCATCGTGGAAAGTTGGTACAATCCACGGGCGGTTAGCTGGGTGGGAGCGGCGGGGCTCTGGCAGTTCATGCCGCCAACAGCACGGGGAATGGGACTGAAGGTCGATCGACTCATCGATGAACGAAGGGATCCCTACAGGGCGACGCCTCTTGCCCTGGAGTACCTTTCCGACCTGCACCGGCAGTTCGGCTCATGGTTTCTGGCGTTGGCTGCCTACAATGGAGGCCCGGGCCGCCTGGACAGGATTCTCCGGAGCTACGGCCAGGGTGAGATCAGCCATGACGGACTTTTCATGGAGGTCCTCGAACAGCTTCCCAGGGAAACCAGGGACTTCGTGCCCCGCTTCCTTGCTGCCGCCCGCATCGGAACGGACCCCGAGGCCTACGGCTTCGACCTCCTCAACCAGGAGAGGCCGTGGCGGTTCGACGAGGTAATGGTTCCGGACGCCACTTCATTGGATGTGGTTGCCCGGGCCAGTCAAGTGGACCAGGAAACCCTGGAGGACCTGAACCCACAGCTCCTTCGTGGCCTGACACCAGCTGGTGTCGCCACGAGACTCCGGGTTCCGGAAGGGGTAGGCCAGCGGTTCTCCGAGGCCTTTGCCCTGATCCCGCCGGAGGAACGCGTCACCTTCCTGGAACATTCGGTGGTCCGGGGTGAGACCCTCACCCACATCGCTCGGAGGTACGGCGTCTCCGTGGACGATCTCAGGGCAACGAACCCCACGATCCGACCCCGCAGGATGCAGATCGGCCAGAGGGTCGTGGTTCCAAAGGCGCCTTCTGTGAGGAGTCAACTTCGGGGGGGCAGCGGAGTTTCCGTGGCCCGGGCCGAGGAGCGATTGGTGGTGTATCGGGTCCAGTCAGGTGACACCCTTTCCGCCATCGCGGATCGGCATCGGGTGGGCGTAGACGATCTCCTCCGGTGGAACACTCTCGCCCTGAACTCCGTCATCCACCCGGGCGACCAGGTAAGAATCTACCTGCCTGGTGGCTGATCAGGTTCAGCCGTCCTCTTCATTAAGGGCCCAGCTACCTGAGCGCCCTCCTTCTTTCGAGACCAACCGAATCCCCTCCACGACCATGCCACGGTCGGCGGATTTGGCCATGTCGTAGACGGTCAGCAACGCCATCGCTGAGGCTGTGAGGGCTTCCATTTCGACTCCGGTCTGTCCTGCGAGGGTAGCCGTGGCCCGGACCCGGACTCCCGGCAGGCCGGGATCCAGCTCCAGATCCACGACCAAGGACGTCCCAGGAAGAAGATGACAGAGGGGGATCAGCTCTCCTGTTCTCTTTCCGGCCTGAATCCCTGCGAGACGAGCTACTTGAAGGACCTCACCTTTGGTCACTTCCCCCTCTCGAATGGCCTCGAAGGTCTTCTGTGCCATTCGGATCGATCCCTCGGCTGTCGCCCTTCGGAGCGACTCCGCCTTTCCTGACACGTCCACCATCCGAGGACGTCCCCGGGAGTCCATATGAGAGATAGGCTTCGACGATTTGTCCATCTCACACTCCTTGGTGATGCGCGCGGTCCCGGCTCGTGAGTTCCTTCCGGAGGTCGTGAAGGAGGCCGAAGATCAGGAGTTGTGGATTCACATTGCCGGCGGCCAGGGCCCTGGCCTCCTCTACCCTGTCCATGGCGGCAGGAACCGATGCCGGACGGATGCCCCATCGTTCAACAGCGTCGTGGAAGAATCCGTCCCCATTCGGGGTCCCGGCAGCCGGGGGTAGGCCGGAGGCGGCCCTGGCCAACTCCCCAAGGCACTCCTCGAGGAAGTTGAGGAGATCCCTGAGCCCACGAGCGCCAACGGGTTTGAAGCTCATGGCCGCTTGGATCGCGCCTTCCGGGCCCGTTCCCAATGCTGCCGAGAGGAGCTCCTGCGCATGGTTCCGAGTTTGTTCCAGTGGGCCGATCTCCTCGCCATCCCTGAGGAATCCCAACGCCCGGCCGATGGCGCCCTTGGACAGCCCCCCCGCCCGTAAGGCTTCCCTTTCCTCCACACCGGCCAGGGAAACCAGGAAGGCCGTCACCTCACTGTTCGACAGGGGAGGTAGGTGTAGAGGGGTGGTCCGGGATCTGATCGTCGGGAGGAGCCTCCCTGGCTCGGCGGAGGTCAGGATCAACGTGGTTCCGGCAGGCGGTTCCTCGAGTACCTTCAGGAGGGCGTTCGCTGCCTCGGAGCTCGAATCCTGAGGTGCCAGGGACTCTGCGTCGGCAATGATGAAAACCTGACGCGGACCCATGGAGGGGCGGCGTTGCGCCTTTTTCCGGAGGCTCCTGGCGGCGGCCAGATAGAGGCTTTTGGGTTCGTTGTCGAAGGTGACCCTCAGGGGATTCGCCCGGATTTCCTCGAGAGCCTCACCACGGGCGTCTTCCAGAGCCTGGGCCAGCTTTTCAGGAGTGGTCGCCTTCTTTGGTCGGGGAAGTGGGAAGTACCAGTGGAGATCAGGGTGCTCAAGCTTCCCGGCCAGATGGCAGGAGTGGCATTCGTCGCAGGGGCCTTCCGGGCCAGGCGTTTCGCACAAGAGGAGGCGCCCCAACCAGAGAGCCAGGTGCTGTTTCCCCACGCCTCTTGCCCCATGAACCAGGAGAGCCCCTGGCAAGGACTCTTCCAGCCGGGCCCGGGAAAGGACCTGGAGTAGGGGCCCATGCCCCCAATGCGGGTGGAGTGTCATGGAGTTCGGGAACGGCCTTTGAGCCACTGGAGAGGATCCATGGCTTCGGGCGTACCCCCTGCGATCGGTGCCCGAATCTGGAACTCGATATGTGGCCCCTCGGGCGTTTGACTCCCTCCTACCGTGCCGACGATCTGCCCCGCCCTTACCTCGCTGCCCTGGACCACCCCGATCTCCTCCAAATAGAGGTAGAGGGTATAGAACCCGCCACCGTGGCTCAACACCACAGTCGGTCCATATCCTTCGAACGGTCCGGCCAGGACCACCGATCCCGCCTTTACCGCCTGAACGGGCGTCCCTGTCGGAGCCTGGATCCCGATTCCGTTCCAGCGAAGCACTGTGCCGTTTGGCCTCTGCTCCCTCCCGAACCGGTAGATCAGATCTCCTTCCACCGGCCATTCCAGAGACCCGGCATCCGATCCGGAAAGGGTGCCGGGACCTTCCCTCCCAAGCCCCGACAGCGCTCGCCTCCGTTCCTCCTCCAGCCGTCGCCGCTCCAGGTCATCGATAAGGTTCGTCAACTGGGTCTCATCGGCATCCAGCTGTTCAAGGCGGTCCTGGGTTTGCTGCTCACGATCCTGGAACTGCTCCAGAACCGCCTGCCTCTCTCGCTCCACCGACCGAAGCTCGGCCAGCTCCCCAAGCTTCGTCTGACGGAGTCTACCCAGGTCGGCCAGGCTCCCTTCCTGCTGGATCCCATGCGCTTCCAGGGCCGATTCCAGCTGTCCCACCCGGTCAACGAGGGCCCGGTCGTAGGAGGCGATCAGCTGAAGGTAACGGTAGCGAGTGAGGAGATCCGCAAAGGAGTCGGCCCCCAGGAGGACCCGAAGGGAATGAAGGGCTCCCCGTTTGTAGATGTCTCGCAGCCTTCGATACAGGACCGCCTTTCCCGCTCTCAACTCTTCTCGAGTCGTGAGGAGCTCGGCCGTGGTTTCCTGTACCTGAGATGCGACCACCTCGGCCTGGAAATCCAACTCTGAGAGGACTGACCGGGAAGCCCTGAGTTGTTGCTCGATATTCCTGAGTTCTGCCGAGGCGTCCCTCACCCGTCCCAGGATCTGGTCCATCTCGGCCTGGAGCCTGGCCCGTTCCTCTCTGATTTCTTCCAGGCGCCGTTGGCTCTCCTGGATCTGCCGCTGTAGTTCCGGGTCCTGGGCGGCCCCTGGACTCGCGAGGCAGAGACCGCCCAACCCGAGGACCCCGTAGACGAACCACCGCGGCATCCCGTCATACCTCCTTGAGGTACCGTCGGACCGCCAGGTTGCTTGCGACGATCCCGAATAGTATGCCCGTTCCCAAGCCGGCCCACACCCAGCTCATGGGGATCCACTCCAACTCGAAGAGGAGTTGGTATACGGCCTGATGGGTGAGCCAGGTGAAGAGGATGGCCAGGATACCTCCGAGCAAGCCCGTAACCGCCCCCTCCAGGAGGAAGGGGCGCCAGATCAAACCGTCTCGGGCTCCCACCAGCCGCATGATGTAGATCTCTTCCCGACGCGCGAAGACCGCAATCCGGATGGCGGTACCGATGATGAGAGTGGCGACGGTGGCAAAGGCGACACCCAGGATCAACGCGGTGAACCCACCGATGCGTCTCAGGAAGAAGAGTCGTTCCACCCACTCCCGCCCGTATCGAACATCCTCTACCGCCGGCAGGGTCTCGGCAGCTGCCACCACGGCTTCCACCGTCTCGGTGGTTCGCCCTTCCGGGAGGAACCGTACCTCAAGAGAGGCCGGGAAGGGGTTTGCTTCCAGGTCCGTGGAAACCTCGGCAATCTCCGGGAGATCCCGGATCGCCCGCTCGAGAGCCTCGGGCTTCGAGAAGTACCGGACCTCTTCTACACCCGGCAGGGTCTCCAGGGTCTCCAGAGCGGCGTCGAGGTCAACCTGCCGGAGATTGTCCCTGAGGTAAGCCACCACCTCCACCCGTTCCTCCACGGAACTCAGTCCGAGTCTGAGGTTGTGTGTCACGAGGGAGAAAAGCCCAACAACGAAGAGTGCCATCCCGACCATGAGGCTCGACAACCCTGCGAGAAGCGGGGAACGTTTCAGGGAGGAGATCGCATCTCTGAAGGTGTTTGCCATGTCACCCACTCCCTGGCTTTTGGGAGGAGTCGTACACCAACTCTCCTTGATCAAGCTCCAGGACCCGGGCACCCGGGTAGGTGCGGATCAGTTCGAGGTCGTGGGTGGCCATGAGTACGGCCATCCCCATGGCATTGATCTCCCAGAATAGATCCATGATTCCCCGGGTGGCCCGTTCGTCCAGATTCCCGGTGGGCTCGTCGGCCAGGAGCACCAGAGGCTCACTCGCCAAAGCCCTGGCTATGGCGACCCTTTGCTGTTCTCCTCCCGAAAGCTCGTGGATTTGGGACCCGCTCTTCACCGCCAACCCCACCTGGGAAAGGAGCCTTTGAGCCCGGGGTCGGATCTCTTGTTTGTTCGTACCGGTGACCTCCAGGGCGAAGGCGACGTTGTCCAGGGCACTACGCCCCGGAAGGAGCCGGAAATCTTGAAAGACGAACCCGACCCGCCTCCTGACCTTCCAGACCTCCCTCCGTGAGGTCCGGATACTGGAAAATCCGCTGACCCTCACTTCTCCGTCGGTGGGTCGATCCGACATGTGGATCAGCCGGAGTGTGGTCGTCTTTCCCGAGCCCGAGTGTCCTGTGAGGAACACGAAGGCACCCTTCGGCACATGGAGACTCACGCCCGTGAGGGCAGGCCCCGTCCGGGGAAATTCCTTAGTGACGTTGAGGAGCTTTATCACGGGATCTTGGGGCAGGAAAACCTAATCTCATCGGATTTTTTCAAGCTACTCGTGGTTAAACTGAGTGTCAAAGCGCCTTTGTGCGAGCTTGCCGGCAAGGCGGATGGCCTCCCGGGTGGAACTGGGATCGGCCTTTCCCATCCCGGCAATGTCGAAGGCTGTGCCGTGGTCCGGAGAGGTCCGGATGAACGGGAGGCCCAAGGTCACATTCACGCCGGTCCCAAAGGAGACACTCTTGAAGGCCGCCATCCCCACGTCGTGGTAGGGGGCAACCACGGCATCCAACTCCCCAAGCAGGGCTCGGTGAAAGGCCGTGTCGGCCGGTATGGGTCCTCGGATCGAAAGGCCTTCGGACTCGAGTTGCTCCACCACCGGTTGGAGAAGCTCCTTCTCTTCAGAGCCGAACAGCCCCCCGTCGCCGCCATGAGGGTTCACCGCACACAACCCGATCCTTGGGACCCTGATCCCCCAGTCCTCCCTCAGCGCCTTGGAGAGGAGCCTGCACTGGCGAAGGAGAAGGTCCCCGGTCAGGTGGTGGAAAAGGTCTTTCAGCGGGATATGAGTCGTGGCAAGGAGCACTCTGAGGGTGCCCCCGACGCGGGTTTTTTCGGCGCACATCAACATTCCGACATGGGAGGCGATCGATAGATCCCGCAGTAGCTCGGTTTGGCCAGGAACGTCCCAACCTGCGGCCTGGATGGCGGGTTTGTGGGAAGGGCCGGTGACCAGGCCGTTTACAGATCCCTCCAGAGCAAGCTCGACGCCCCTTCGGATTGCATCGACAGTTACCCGTCCTGCTCCCTTTTCCGTTCCGTCCCAGGGACCCACCGACTCGTAGGAGGCAAATCCCGGGTCGCCCCCATCCGGACCGAGGACCAGGAAAGTCTCCCTCGGACACTCGGGGAGAAGGCTGTCCAGGGCTTTGGAAACCACCTCTGACCCTATGCCTCGGGGGTCACCCAGGGTGACCGCGAGTTTGAGTTGGCTGGGCGCCTGAGCATTTCCCATGGCTGGGCCCGGTCGTCCTACATGCGGATCTGGACGTAGGTTCTTCCCCGAAGCTCTTCCAGGAGCTGGTCCACCATCCTCTGCTGCTGCAGGGTTTGTAGGATCTGGTCTCTGAGTCCGGGATCGTCCAGCGAATACGGTCCAGCCGGCAGGACTTCAACCACTTTGAGAACCCCCAGGCGGGTTTCCCCCCTTGCCTCGTATTCGAGGGGATCCAGAACCTGACCGGCATCGGCCTGGACCAGGGATTCGGCGTATCCCGGAGGAAGGTCACTGAGTTGGTTGAAGGGCACGGTGAGGGTGTCCGGCGACTCAAGATCCCCGAACTCGGTTCTCAGTTCCTGGAAGGACTCTCCCGCCTCCAGGCGTGCCTTCACGTCCTGGGCCGTTTGTCGAAACCGCTGGACATCGGAAGGAGTCGGTTCCACGGGGATCAGAATGTGGCTGGCCCGGATCTCTCCCGAGCGTCGGCGGTTCATTTGGATGACGTGGAATCCGAAAGGTGACTCAACCGGGTCACTGATCTCGTTGATAGCCAAATTGAAAGCGGCATCTTCGAACGCATCCACCATCTGGCCGCGCCTGAACCAACCCAGGTCTCCCCCGGTTTCCCTGGAACCCGGGTCCTGGGAAAACTGCCGGGCCAACTCAGCGAAGTCTTCCCCCTCCAAGGCTAGCTG
>JBDHGR010000121.1:0-9907 GCA_039589815.1 Gemmatimonadota bacterium
CCCGTAGGTGCCGGTGACGATGAGAAGGAGGGCTGTGGCTGCAAAGAGGGCCACCAACAGCATGGAGAACCGCCGGCCGGCCGTGGCGTCCCTGAGAATGCGGCCCATGGTGAGGGGAGAAGCCGACGGAATGGTGGGATCGATCTCCGCCACCGCCGAACGGATGCCTGCTGCCAGCGTCGTGGGATCGCCGGCGGTTCGAATGATGAGCCGTCCCCAGATGGGACCCCAGACTTCAGCTGTGTGGGGGAAGTAGATCTCCGGTAAGGCCGTGCGTTCCGGTCCCCACTGCCGAACGTTCTCGACAATCCCGACGACCTCTCCCCGCCACCGGGGTTCGGCGTCGTAGGGCCGCACCAGCTCACCCATGGCGTCCGATTCCGGCCACAGTTCTTCTGCCATGGCCCGGTTGATGATGACCGGCAAGCTGCCGACCACGCTGTCCTGACCGGCAAAGATTGCGGCGGCTTCCATGTCCTGCTGGTCGAAGGTCCGGCCCGCCAGGAGGGGAATACCCATCGCTTCATGGTATCCGTCGCCCACGAAGGAGTACTCCACCAGGTAATCCTGGACCGTTGGATCGAAGACCATGTCCCGGACCAGGACCCCGCCGTTTGTGCCCCCCATCAACGGTAGCTTGCTCGTTACGCCGGCCTTAACCACTCCTGGGAACCCCCGGGCTCGCTGAACCAACTCCTCCCAGAACGCCCTCCTCATCTGAGGCTCCTCGTAGGATGGCCCACCCAGTGAGATATCGGTCACCAGCACCTCGTCGGTGGCGAAGTTCATGGGCTGCTCCACCACGTTGGAATAACTCGCGGAGAGAACGAGGGCGGCATTCACCAGAACGAATCCAATGGCCAACTGGGCCATCACCAGGCCCGAGAGGAAGCGGTTCCGGACTGCTCCACCACCCCTTGACGCCCGCCCCTGTTTGATGACCTCGGCCAGGTTGGTTCGGCTGGCAAGAAGGGACGGGGCGAGGCCCACCAGGACCCCACAGACCACGGTCACCCCTGCGGCGAACCCCAGAACCGGGAGGTTCACCTGGATGCTGGCGATCCGGGGGATCGAGTCGGGCATGACCGCCTTCAGGGCGCCCACACCCCAGTAAGCCATGAGGACACCTACCGAACCCCCCAATACCGACATCAGGAGGCTCTCGGTGAGCAGTTGTCGCACGATTCCTCTTCGGCCAGCTCCCATGGACGCACGGACGGCAAACTCCGAAGCCCGGTTCATTCCCCGGGCCAGGAGCATGCTGGCGACGTTCGCACAGGCAATCAGAAGGACAAGCCCAACGATGATCAGAAGGTAGACGAGGACCGAGCTGATCCCCCCAAGGGTCCGTGCCATCATGGGCTGGACCCACATGTTGGTCATGGCGTTCGTGTCCGGATAGGCCTCGGAGAGGCGCTCCGCGATGACATTCAGCTCTGCTTCGACCGCCTCCGGCGTCACCCCGTCCGCCATTCGCCCATAGGCACCCAGCCAATGGCTTCCCCGGCCGGATCCGTCTCTGGGTAGGACCAGAGGAACCCAAACCCGGGTGGCGTCCCGCCCTCCCCATGGGGTGGGGGCCCGGAAATCGGGGGGCATGATACCGATGATCTCAAAGGGTTCCCCATCGACTCTGACCTGGCGGCCCACCACGTCTCCCTCGCCACCGAACTGATCCTGCCAGAGGCCATGGCTCAGAACCGCGACACGATGGTTTCCTTCCAGCTCTTCCTCTTCCGTAATGAACCGGCCTTGTGCCGGCTGCATGCCCAGGATTTGGAATAGGCTTGCGGTCATGGCACCCGCTCGCAGCCGCACGGGTTCGCCTTGCCCCGCCAGGTTCACATACCGGAGGTGGATGAGTCCGAATTCCTCCAGGGTCTGGCTTTCCTCCCGGACGTCGAAGTAGTCAGGTCCGGTGAAGGGCTGGTACCACCGGTCCTGTTGATCCGGGGTTTCCCATACCGCCAGGATCCGGTCCGCATCGGGGTAGGGAAGGGGGCGGAGGATGATCCCTTCCAAGACCGAAAAAATTGCCACGTTGGCACCGATGGCCACGGCAACGGTGACGATCAAAAGGAAGGAGAAGGCTGGATGTCGGCGGATCTGCCGGAGTGCGAAGCTGAGGTCCTTTCCGAACCGGTCGAACATGGCTGAGGCCTCTTCCGAGTGCGGACGGGTGGTGTCTTCAGTTGGACGCCGGTAGGTGGGCTCAGGTTGGACCGGGGCTTTTTTCCAGGGAGCCTTCCCGAAACACCCCCACTGAAGCCATCGTACGGAGAACTGTCCTAGGAGGAGTACGTCTGCAATTCGGAGTTGACTCCATGGGTTTCGCGCGGATCCCCTTGGCTCTGTTGGCCCTATTCCTCACCCCGCTCCTCAGCTCGCCACCGGTCCAGGCCCAACAGACCGATCGCATCTGGGGCCGGGTGACGACCGTGGCGGGGGACATGCATGAAGGCTACATCCGGTGGGATGTGAACGAAGGAAGCTGGATGGACCAGCTGGATGGAAGCAAGGCCTTCTCGCCCTTCCGGTTTCAGGATTGGTGGAACCTGGCCCACCCCGACGACCGTCACCGAGACCGTGTCATTGAGCTGGCCGGATACAGGATCACATGGGATGATGACGAGCCGGAGTTCCCCGACACCCACGAGTCGGGAATCAGGTTTGGTCACCTAAGGAGGCTGACGGTGGCGGGGGACGACATGGCCACCCTGGAACTCCGATCCGGCCTATTCGTGGATCTGGAGGGAGGCTCCACCGACCTCGGTGGGGATCTCAGGGAGATCCTTGTCACCACGCCGGATGGAAACGTGGCGAAGGTGGAATGGGAAGATCTCGATGAGGTGGAGTTTTTCCCGGCTCCGCCAGGTGCCCGGGCTGTGGGTAGGCGACTACACGGAACGGTCGAGTTGGACGACGATCTTCGCCTTGTCGGATACATCGCCTGGGATATGAGGAAGATTCTTACGTCCGACACCCTGAATGGATTCACCTCTGACGAATCTCGCCGGGACATCCTCTTCGACCGCGTCTCCGCCATTCGCCCGACACGGCGGGGGGCGGAGATCTCCCTCATCGATGGGGGGAGTTTCGAGCTTTTTGATAGCGATGATGTGGACGAGGGGAACGACGGGATCCTGGTCTCGGATCCGGGCCTGGGTTCGGTGGAGGTGGAGTGGGACGAGGTGGACCATGTACGGCTTCACCCGCCGGGAACACCGGTGGGGCTGGATCACTTCGATGGAGGAGAGCGCCTGAGAGGGACCGTGACCACTACCGACAGCACCGAGCTCACGGGATGGATCAGGTGGGACGGCGACGAGCAGTACACCTGGGAGCTTCTGGACG
This sequence comes from Gemmatimonadota bacterium, assembly GCA_039589815.1. Classification (GTDB taxonomy): domain Bacteria; phylum Gemmatimonadota; class Gemmatimonadetes; order Longimicrobiales; family Gaopeijiaceae; genus JABDNZ01. The sequence continues at coordinate 3,355 of JBDHGR010000121.1, forward strand.
GCCAGAACGGAGGTCGGAGCTTCGACGTCGAGTTCGGGCAGATCGAATCGATCGAGCGTTATGTGGGGGTGACCACCGAGGTCGAGGTGGGCCCGACCGGGGTGAACGTTCAAACCGCCCCGACAGAGGGAGCCACCGTAACGCTTCGTGATGGCAGGATCCTGGAGCTGGACGGATCCAACGACGTGGATGAGGATAACGACGGCATCTTTCTGATTGTGGATGGGAGCGGCCAATCTCCGGACGACGAAGAGGCGGAGTGGGTCATGGTGAAATGGGAGGATTTCCGGTCGGTTCGGTTTGAAAGTGAGGGTGGGCCATGAGACACGCCCTCTTCCTCCTGTTGGCCTTTCCGGTGGGCCTGGCAGCTCAGCGGACGACCTATGCCCCTGACGCCTTTCTCGACCCCACCGCCGGAGCCCTCTTCCGCGCCGCCCAGGGGAACTGGCAGGCAATCGATAGCTCGGTGGTCCGGTACACCTCGGTGATCAAGCAGCGGATTGCCGCAGGCATCCGGACTCCCCTGAAGGACCGGACCATCTACCGGAATGAGTCTGCCGTCCGTGCCTTCTGGGACCGGGATCACGGCTCGATCTTGCAGGTCATGGGGAACAGGGCCCAGTACCCGGGTAGGGAAAGGGCCATGGAAGATGATGCCTGGTCATGGATGAGTGACCTGGCCATGGACGAACCCTTCGAGCCCGGGGGGGACCGGCTCCTCTTCGGCCTCACCGATGAAGACGCCCAGGAGATCTCCGATCCCGACGAGTCGGACTTCTGGTTCGCCCATCCCCTGGCACCCGGGGCAGACTCCCTTTACCGCTTTCAGAGCGGCGACACGCTCACCCTCTCACTGCCTGATGGTCGGCGCCTCCTGACGGTACAGCTCGATGTACTTCCCCGGGAAGCGGACGTGCATCGGATATCCGGGACCCTCTGGATCGAACCCGAATCCGGGGCCTTGGTCAGGGCCGTGTATCAGTTGAGCAGGGAGCTGGACGTAATCAGGGACATTCCGGAGGTCAGGGCTGAGGATGAGGCGGGGGAATTCGACATGGTCCCGGGGATCCTCAAGCCTTGGATCTTCACCATGGATTTGGTGGCCATCGAATATTCCCTTTGGGAATTCCGGGTCTGGCTGCCGCGATCCATGCGCGTCGAGGGGGAGGTGAGGGTGGGGATCATGAAGATGCCCATTGCCTTTGATCTCTCCTATCAGCTCGAGTCGGTAACCTTGGAGGAAGACCTCGAGCAGCCCCCCGATCCTGCACTTGAGGAAAGGCACTTCGATACCCGGGCCGAGGCCATGGCCTTTATGGCATCCCTCCTTTCGGACCCGACTGGCGTGGAATACGAGCACCTGGCTGATGTGACCAGGAGCACCTCGGGTTACGAGTCGCGGTTCATCGTTCCCGAGGACATCACTCTTCTCGAAGAAAGTCCGGAGCTCCCTCCTCCCATCTGGGCTGATGCCCCAGGGTTCGCATCGGAGGACGAGCTGGAGGACATGGTACGGACCCTGGCCGACCTTCCACCGGTGCCGACCCAGGGCATCCCCTGGGATATGAACTGGGGCTGGGCCAGGCACGACCTGGTTCGGTTCAACCGGGTCGAGGGATTGGCAGTGGGCGGCCGGTTCGAAGCGGAGCTCGGGAGCTTCCTGGGTCCGGTGAACTTCGAGACCTCGGGTTTCTTCGGAATCGGCGACTTTGAGCCGAAAGCCAAAGTCTCTTTCGAGCGGCGCACGGTTCTGCGCCGGGTGGCCATCAGCGGCTATAGGGAGCTCCGCCCGACCAATCCCCAGGGTCGGTACCTGGGGCTCGGCAACTCCCTCTACTCTCTCTTTTTTGGCCGGGATGATGGGGAGTACTACATGGCCACCGGCGCCGATCTGGTTTGGCGGCCACCGGAGGCCGACCGGGAAACCTTCCGGTTCCGGGTCTATGCGGAGCGGCAGGATTCTGTAGATATCGACACGAACTTCTCCCTCATTCACGCCTTCAACTCCGATTGGGACTTCCGGTCCAACATGATGGCCGATCGGTTGGAAGAGGTCGGTGGAGAGCTTACCCTCAAACCATGGTGGGGCTCGGACCCCTTGGCATCCCAGGTGGGTCTCGAGCTATACGGGCAGGGTGGTGCGTGGAGGCACCCGGATTCCACCGCCATAAAAGGTGATTACTTCCGGGCCAGCGCAGTGCTTCGCGTAGCAATCCCCTTGGCTGATGCGAGTTGGCGCGTGGGCCTGGAGGCTGGTGGTGGTACGAGCTGGGGCGACGCGCCCAGGCAACGGAATTGGTTCCTCGGAGGACCCCTCACGCTGAGAGGTTACGAAGCTTCGGTCCTCTCCGGACCTTCCTTCGCCCGGGGTCGGCTGGAAGTAGCCCGAACCTACTCCGAGTCCGTGACGATAAGCGCCTTCGGGGACGCAGGATGGGCTGGAATCAGGGAGGAGTTCGACTCCGGGGACTTCCTCTACGGTGCCGGCCTGGGTTTCAGCGTCATGGACGGTCTGATCCGATTGGATCTGTCCCACGGGTTGAGGGGCCCCGAAAAACGCTTCCGGTTCGACCTGTACCTGGACGCGATTCTCTGAGGCTCCCCCCGGTCCCTGCGTCATGATCCAACGGCCTGAAACTCCGATCCATGTCATCCCGTAGGCCTAACCTAGGCAGTCTATGTAGTCCTTCTAGGTCGGAGGAAGCACGCATGGGAGGTGTCAGAGCTGGGAACCTTTACGGGACCCTGGAACTCCTCATCCTCAAGGGGCTCGAGCTTCACGGACCCCTGCACGGTGTGGCCGTGGCCGACCACATCGCGGCCCGTTCCAACGGTCTCTTCAAGATCGAGGAAGGGTCCTTGTATCCGGCTCTTCACAGGCTCCAGGGGAAGGGGCACGTTGCGTGGGAGTGGATGAAGACGGAGGAGGGGAAGAGGGCCAAGTATTACGAGCTTACCAAGGCAGGCCGGCGGGCTCTGAAGAAAGAGATGGGAAGCTGGATCGCCAATACCCGGGCCATGCTGTCTCTCCTGGACCTTGCGCCTGAGGAGGTCCAATGAATGGGCGCCGACTACGAAGGCTCTTCCATCTCGATCGGTTCGGCCGGCGGTTGGAGGAAAGTCTGGACGAAGAGGTGGCTTTTCATCTTCAGACTCGCATCGACGAGTTCGTTGCAGCCGGAATGCCCGAGGAGGAGGCGAGGGAGAAGGCCCTGGGCCAGTTCGGCGACCCGGAGTTGGTGGTGCAGCGTTGCCGGAGAATCGATGAGCGGAGCGCCAAACGGCAGGCCGTGTCGGAGTGGATGAGGGATGTGGGCCAGGACCTCAGGATCGCCCTTCGGGGCCTCGCCAAGTCTCGTGGTTTTACTTCTGTCTCCGTGCTCTCCCTGGCCGTGGGCATCGGAGCCTTCGTTGCTTTCTTCACCTTGACCCACGCTACCTCCCTGCGGCCGGTTCCCGGCGTTGGTGGGGCTGACCGGGCGGTAGATCTTCTCATGACTCACCGGGGCGGGAGCTCCGGGTACTGGGACTATCCTGACTTCCAGGATTTGAGAACCGCTCCGACGCCTCTCCAGGATGTGGCCGGGTGGAAGTATCGAGACGGGACCCTGACGGTCAGGGAGGGTGGTGAAAAGGTCGCCCTGGCCTACGTCTCGGCGAACTACTTCAGGGCATTGGGGGTGGCTCCGGCGCTGGGCCGCGCCTTCCTGGACTCGGAGGACGTCGGACCAGGTCAGCACCCGGTGGCCATCGTGAGCTACGACATGTGGCAGGATCGGTTGGGTGGTGATCCGGGGATCATCGGCAGCACCGTAACCCTCAACCGATCTCCGCACACCGTCGTGGGTGTGGCCCCGGAGGCCTTCAAAGGTCACCTGGTCATCCGTGAGGGGCGAGATTTCTGGCTTCCTCTGATGCAGGACCCGTGGGTGGCCGGCGACGAGAGATGGGTGGAGGATCGGGACGGGATGTGGTTGCAGGTTCTGGGAAGGCTGGGCGAGGGGGCCGGTCTCGGGGAGACGAACGCAGCCCTCCAAACCGTCTTCTTGCGTTTAGAGGAAGAGCACCCGGAAACCAACGAGGGAAGAAGGGCAAAGGCTTATCCTTTTGGGCCGATCCCCGCCGAGTTTCGGGCGGACAGCCTGCTCCTCATCGGCCTCGGCTTCGGTCTGATGACCCTGGTCCTCCTGATCATCTGTGGGAACGTGGCGGGCATGGTCCTGGCGCGTGGTGTCACCCGGGAACAGGAGATTGCCATTCGGTTGGCCTTGGGGTCGGGGCGTATGCGGTTGGCACGCCTTCTCATGGTGGAGTCTTTTCTGATCGCTGCGGCCGGGGGAGGGTTGGGCGTGCTCCTGGGGAGATGGAGTTTGGACCTCGCGGCCTCTTACATTCCCGAAATGCCGGAGATAGCGTTGGGCGCCGGCGCGCCGGTTGTGCCCTTCGCTCTGGCTGTGAGCCTGGGGGCCACCCTGGCCGTTGGGCTTCTTCCTTCCATCCGGTTCAGTCGCCCTGAGCTGGTTTCTTCTCTGAAAGACGACTCGGGTGGTGGTGGCCGGAGGGTGGGGCGGATCCACAGGTTTTCGGCATCGGCTCAGGCCGGTCTGGCGCTGACCCTGCTGGTTACGTCCAGCCTCTTTCTCAGATCCCTGGGGGTCATGGAACAAAAGGACCTGGGCTTCGAGTCGGCAGGTCTGTACACCACCAATATCAACCTCACGCAAGAGGGTATGGAAACCCTGGATCTTGCGGCGCCCTTCCTGGACCGAGTGAGGGAGAGTGTGGGAGCTTTGCCTGGGGTGACGGCGGTCTCCATCACCAATGGAATTCCACTGGACCTGTCGGGGAACTTCACAGGAGTGAGCCGAGCCGATCAGCCTGATCCGGCGGAAGGGCGCGTGCAGGTAGAGTTCACCCTGGTGGACGAGGGATTCTTCGAAACCATTGGGACCCCTCTGCTGCGGGGCAGGGGATTCGGGGCCTCCGACGATGCTTCCTCAGATCTCGTCATGGTCATCACGGAGTCGCTGGCCGCTCGTCTTTGGCCGGGTGAGGAAGCATTGGGCCGACATGTATGGTCCGGGATGATAGGGGAAGGCCCCCGGGACTTCACCATCATCGGTGTAGTGCCCGAAGTGGCCTCGAGCCGTCCGACGGAGAATTGGCCAAACATCTTTGTACCCTATCGGCAGGTCTTCTACCCCCGAACCATGGTGGCCGTCAGGGGAGAAGGAGACCCCTCGGCCCTCGCCAGGGGAATCCGATCCACACTGCTGGACATCGAGCCGGGCCTCGCTTTTCCCGTAGTTGTTAGCTCCGAGTCCCTGGTGGAGCGGGGGACCGGGAACCAGCGGTTTTCGGCCAGGGCAGCCGGATTGCTGGGGCTCCTGGCCTTGTTTCTTGCGGCCATAGGAGTGTATGGCGTGGTCGCTTTCGCTGTGTCCAGCCGGACCCGTGAGATCGGGCTTCGGATGGCCATGGGCGCCACTCGAGGGGAAGTCCAGATGCAGGTTCTAGGCGATGGGGTGCGACTGGCCCTTCCAGGGCTGGTCTTCGGCAGCCTTATCGCCGCGGTCGTCGCAATGGCATTCCGAGCCGAGTTTTTCGGGTTGAGCCCGGTGGATCCCGTTTCGTTCCTGGCCGCGGCCGGACTGCTATTCCTGGTTGTCTTGCTGGCCAGCTTCGCCCCGGCTCGAAGAGCCTCTGGGATTGACCCGATGAAGGCGTTAAAGATGGAGTGAGGTGAGCTGAACTTCCTGGATAGACCTTCCAAAGATCCGGAGATCCGAATGAACAGTTCTCCCAGCATGCAGAAGAAAGCCGCAGTCCTTGCGATTGCGGTTGGCCTATCGGGATTTGGGTTGATGGGTTTCCTCGGCCAAACTGACGGCTACACCGACGCACTCTTCGAGCCTGACTACACCATCCTCCAAGCTCCTGACGATGGGCCCCTTGCGGAAGCCGGGTTCCAGCCTGGTGATTCGGTGGTCACCGTGGAGGGGATCCCGGTGGTGGATCTGGGGATGTATTCCCGATGGCCCCGGTCCTTGGCCAGGGCCCCGGGGGAGTCCCTGACCATGACGGTAGAAAGGGAGGGTGAGCTGGTTTCCGGGGAGGTCGTTTTTGGGGAGCAACCCTCCTCCGTCAGGAAAATGCAGTTTGGATTCCTGGTGGTACTCCTCTGTTTCCTTTGGGCAGGGGTGTGGGCTTTCTTGGCCATACCTTCTGTTCACTCCGCGCGGTTGTTGGCCATCGGACTGGCCGCAGGTTTTTCCATACCTGGTCCCAGCCTGGGTGCCTGGGATGGGATTGCTGACCACATCAACGTGGGTGCGGAAGTCCTATGGCTCCTGCTACTCCTTCGCTTCTTTCTCTTCTTCCCGAAACCCAAGAAGATCGCGCAGGCACATCTCTCCACATTGGTGATCTACGCTCCCTGGGTGGCCTATCTGGGCTGCCTCGTGGTGGAGCTCATATACCATCCCCGGTTCTACCACAGCTTCGGTGGTTTCCTGGGCCTGGTGATGCTCTTTTATATGATTTCGGCCATCTC
>JBDHGR010000122.1:0-9803 GCA_039589815.1 Gemmatimonadota bacterium
TGCCCCGCAGCCCAACCCCCTCAGGTTTTCCGTAGAACGTGGTGGCGATGATGGTGATGTCATCGGCTTGCTCAGCAGTACCCTGGAATGTCCTGACATCGTCCATGGTGGCGTGTACGGAAGCCTTCGGCCTGTCAGAGTCCACGGATGAGAGGAGTTGCACAAGCCGGGCCTCGTCATAGAGAGCCTCCTCCTCGTTCATGGCCTCCGTAACGCCGTCTGTGTAAAGGAACAGCTGGTCTCCGGCCCGAAGCGGGAAGCCGTCTTCACCGTAGACCATCCCTTCCAGCGCCCCGATCACCGGTCCGTGGCGTTGGTCCAGCCGGATCAACTCCCCATCTCTCCGCCGAACATAGGGAGGGTTGTGGCCTGCGTTGGAGTAGCGAACCTCCCCCGTGTTCAGATCGAGAATCGCCAAGAAGATGGTGACGAACATGCTCGCGTCGTTGTTCCGGCTGATCTCGTTGTTCACGTGAGTCAGGATACTGGCAGGGGAAGAGTCGTTGGAAGCCCTGGATTTGATGAGGGTTTTGGTTACGGCCATGAAAAGAGCGGCCGGTACACCCTTCCCTGAAACGTCTCCTACGCACACGCAATAGGTGTCATCGTCCAGCAGGAAGAAATCGTAGAAATCTCCTCCGACTTCGCGAGCTGGCTCCAGCAACGCAAAGACATCGAACTCCATCCGCCGCGGGAAAGCGGGGAAGATCAGGGGGAGCATACTCATTTGTATCTCCCGCCCAACGTTCAGCTCATCTTCCATCCTCAGGCGAGCCTTCTCCAGCTCGGCTTCCATTGCTTTTCGTTGGGTTATATCCCGGAATATGCCGGTGAAGAACTGCCTCCCCCCGACTGTCCAGTGGGCCAGCGACATCTCGACGGGGAACTCATGTCCGCTACGGTGCAAACCTGCCAACTCCAGAGTCCCACCAGCCACCCGACTCTCACCGGTGCGGACGACACGTTCAATCCCGGCGTTGTGGGATTCCCGAAACCGGTCGGGAATGATCACCGTCACTGGTTGGCCTAGGATCTCCTCCTCGGTCCACCCGAACATCTCCTTGGCGGTCCGGTTCCAACCTATCACCTTGGAGTCGGAGTCAGCGGAGATGACCGCGTCGTTTGCCGACTCGGTAACAGAGCGAAACCTCTGCTCAGCCTCTTTCCTCTCAGTGATATCCCGTTTGATGGCGACGTAGTTGGTGATTTCCAGGTCAGTGTCGCACACCGGAGTGATGGACATCTCCTCCGTGTAGAGAGAGCCATCCTTCCGCTTGTTAATTACCTCGCCCTCCCAAACCCGTCCGGCCTTGATGGTCTCCCACATATCCCGGTAGAAAGCGTGGTCATGGACCCCAGATTTTAGGGCCCTCGGGTTCTGGCCCACCAACTCGGCACGCGAATACCCCGTGAGTTCCTCAAATGCCTGGTTCACCCACACAATGGTCCCGTCGGTATCAGTGATCCCAATGCCATCCACGGCGGCTTCGAGGGCGGTGGATTGCATGTTGAGAACGACTTCAGCTCGTTTCCGGGCGGTTATGTCGATGCCGACCGTAAGGATCTCCTTCAGGCTGCCGTCCGGGTTGGAGATCGGCTTGTTTCGCCAAGCCACCCAGAGTCGATCCCCGTCCTTGGTGACATTTTCGTTTTCGTTACTCTCATACTTCCCGGGGTTCTGGAGGATCTCGTCGATCATGGCCGTCAGGCTACGGCCTGTGGATTCCTCTTCAGGGACGATGGTTCCGAGGATCGGCTTACCGACGATCTCATCTCTGGAGAACCCGAACAGCTGAAGCCCAAAATCGTTCAGGAACCTCACCGTACCATCGGGAGCCCACCGGAGGATCACGCTGTTAACGTTCTCCAATTCGTCATTCGCATCTTTGAGGTCACCGATGGCTTTCTCCAACTCGGCTTGAGCTTTCGCCATCCGAATGCGGTTTCGGAGGAACAGGACGGTAAGAGCGAGAACCAGCAATACGCTGACGAGGGTGCTCAGTTGAGCCGTACGGCGAGTTTGCCGGGCCGAGCGATACGCTTCAGCGACATCCATCTCGGTGGTGATCCCGAGACCGTTGGTTTCATCCCATGTCCAGGCACCGACCACGGGAACGCCCCGATAGTCGTTGTAGCCGTCCAGGTTCGATCCAGGACCAGAGGCGATGGCCTGCTCCGCCATCAAGGTCAGGGGTTGATCCGAACGGGGGGTGATGGGTTGGAACCCTTCGGTCAGATTCCCGCCGGGATCCCGGATCTGAATATTGAGGATTCCACGTTCGTCCTCCCCAATGAGCCCCATATCCCGAAGCTGATCATCGAACCGGCTTTCACTAATGAGCCTTCCCTCCCGGTCGAAAGCGTAGCTCTCCCCGGACTCACCGATGCGGCCCCTCTGGAGGATACGGGTGAAGGTTTGCTCTGGGTCGACCAGCAGAACCAGCGCTCCTAACACAGAGCCGTCATCATCCCGAATCGCTGCGCCAATCAGGATCGTCGGCTCCGGGGGTGCGTCCGGGGAGAGGGTGAGGAGGTAGGGCAGCTCTATACTTCCGAACCGTGGAGCCGCCAGAACCTGGGCCAGAAACTCCTCTCGAATGACAGCGCTGAGATCAGCTGACTCGAGCCCAGGCTCGTGACTCGCCAGGACGGTTCCCTCCCGGGAAAGAGCTAGGTAGCCCTGATACCCCATTCCGAAGGCGAACTCATCCAGCTGTAGTCGCAGGTCCGTCCTGGCTTCGACTCTCCTTCCCGGTCTGGTTTCTGGCCTCACCAGCGCCCTTACGTCCTCCCGGACATCCAGATGCCTGGCCAACACTTGTGTCTCCTGCTCCAGTTCCCGGAACCATTGCTGAATCGAGCCAGTGGTTGCTTGGAGGACAGTGGCCAGTGCGTCTTCGGAGTCGGCCCGCATCTGGTCTTCAATCCGGGCTTGGTTCCACCAGGAAAGGAGGATTACACCCAATACGGCCACTCCAGCAGCCATCAAAAGGGGCCATTCAGTTCGGGCGCTGAGGCGGTATTCGATTTGGTCACTACCCGACGGGGCCTGCCCTGGAGAAAGTCCATCCGTACGACCTAAAAACACCACGGAGAGGATCAGGAGGAGGATCCCAACTCCGATAATGGCCACAGCGAAGTTGCCCAGAAGACCTCCGAACCGCTGAAGTTCTTCAATCTCTCCGGCGGTCCGGGCATCGACATTCCTCACGAATTCATCGATGGGCGCCATGATCGAGGCCTTGGCCTCGTGATACTCCTGGCCGTGGAGCAGGCTCCGCGCTAACTCCAGATCGGGTTCGCCGCTGATCGTGAAAGTCCCTGTGGAATCGGGAAACAGGCCCTTGACCGCGTGCATGGCCCGCTCCTCCAAGGCAACGAGGTCGTCGGATAGATCCGTGGCCCGATCCAGGAGGGCGAACTCTTCAGCGGTGAAGCCCAGGGCCCGCATCATCGCCTCGATGGCGATCGGCTCTCCTTCGGGCCGTGGGGGTTCGCCGGTAGCGGAGAAGAAATCCCAATACACTCCGTGATAGTCGACAGGCCGAGGCGCCCGCCCGTCCCTGATATCGAGGATCTGGTTGAAGTATTCCTCGAACCTCGAGTCTCCCGTGATGACGTAGGTCCGTGCCATCCTGGTTAGATCATCGGAGCTCTGTCGGACTTCGTCTGCCAACTGGTAGGAGACGAACCTCCGATCCTGGCTCCTCTCAATCTGGTTCTGGTTCCGCACCATCAGAGCCACTACGACGAGCGCTCCTGCGGCCAGAACCGCAAGAGCTCCCACACTCAGGAGGATACTCGTCCTCTTGAACATTGGTCTTGCCTCCACCCCTGGCTTGGGTTCCGTGTGGGAAAGCAGGGCCTTGGGACCGCTTTTGAGTGATCGGCCCGGAGGACCCCTCTTCCGGGCATCCTAGGATGAGGGAACTTGCTACACTAATAATTCTGGGTAGAATCCACCATTCCAGGCAGCCTGTGGTAAAGGCTTTCCTGACATCCCCTCACGAGCCTGATCTGAGCTTGACCGGAGAAGGACTTGAGGAGATGAGCGAAACCACGTTCTGACCACGAAGAGCCGCGGAGGGTCATCTTGGAGATTATCGATCGCAGTTTGGGAGAGGTGATGGTCATTCAGTTGGTGGGAAACCTGGACACCAATACGGCACCGGACGCTCAGGCACATTTCGACGGTTTGGCCGATGGTGGCCAGACCCGGCTCATCGTCGACTTCACCTCTTTGAACTACATCAGCAGCGCAGGCCTCAGGGTCCTCCTGGCTACCGCCAAGAAGCTGAAAGGGTTGGGAGGTCAGCTGCGGATGTTCGGGCTGAACGAGACAGTGCAGGAGGTCTTCGAAATCTCCGGGTTCAGCACCATCTTCTCGGTGTTCGCCACCGAAGCTGAGGCACTGGAGGGCTTCTGACCACCCCCAAGGGGTCTCCACCGGACCCCAGCGAATCCGAGAGAGGAGTGATCCCGGAAGAATCGGCCTTCCGGGCTCGTTGGGACGTCTTCATCGCTATCCTGGTGGTGATTACGGGTTTGGTTATCCCTTTTCAGGTGGCGTTCGTCCGGACTGTGGGGGTGTGGGGCAGCCTCCTGGTCTACGCGCTGGACTTCGTTTTCTTCCTAGACATCCGGTTCAATTTGCGCACCACCTTCCGTGAATTCGGCTCGGAGGTTCGAGACCGGCACCGCATCGCCAAACGCTATCGAAGGGGCATGTTTCCTTGGGACCTGCTCTCCACTGTCCCGTTCGACCTCCTTCTCCTTCCGTGGGCAAGTCTGGCTGTAGGGGGCTTACCTGTTCTGCTCCTTCTGAGGCTGCTCCGGCTGGGTAGGGTAATCCGACTCCAGGTCATCCTCAGACGATGGCAACGGTCCAGGTCCACGAACACAGGCTACGTGCGGATCACCCGCCTCCTGGCTGTCGTGTTTCTCCTTGTCCACTGGGTGGCCTGCGGTTGGTTTGCGATTGCGGTGGTGGAGGGATTGTCCGCCGAGTCATGGGTAGCCCGGGCTGGACTGACCGATCTGGGGCTCGGCCAGCAGTACCTACGATCGGTGTACTGGAGTTTCGTGACCACCACCACAGTGGGCTATGGAGACATCGTCCCCATCGGGACCCTGGAAACCACCTTCGCAATCGTGGTGATGGTCGTGGGGGCATCCATGTATGCCCTCATCATCGGGAGTATTGCCTCGCTGGTCAGCAGCATCGATTCGTCCAAGGCTGCCTTCTGGAGCCGGGTTGAGGGGGTAAACCAGTACCTTCGGGGGAGAAATCTCCCGGGGGAGCTCACAGAACAGATACAGAACTACTACGACTATATCTGGGATCGGTACCGAGGGGTCAGTGCGCCGGCCCTCCTGAAGGACCTTCCTGAACCCATCCGCCTGGATGTGCTCTTCCATCTCACGAAGGAGCTCATCGAGCAGGTACCCCTTTTCCGGCACGCGGAGCCGGCACTCCGGAATGCCCTTCTCATGTCTCTGGAGCCCCAGGTTCATGTCCCGGGGAGTTACGTGGCCCGAGAGGGCGAGAGAGCCAACGGCATCTACTTTGTGAGTCGGGGCAGACTGGAGATCGTCTCCGGCCCAGACGGTGTCAGTCACGGCACACTGGAGGCGGGGGATTACTTCGGAGATCTTTCGTTGCTGCTGGAAGAACGCCGGACCGCCTCAGTTCGTGCGCTGGCCTATTCGGATGTGTTCCTTTTGCCGGCTCAGGAATTCGAGAGGTTGAAGGCAGACTATGAGGAGTTCAAAGAAGTCTTGAAGGTGATTTCCTCGGAGAAAACAGAGAAGATGGCCGAGTTGGTCATCGAAGGTGTCATTCTTTAAGGGACCCAATGCAGATCATCATCGGAGACGGCCTCACGAGAGGGATTCTCAGTCCGGAAAAGCAGTTTCAGGGAATCCAAAGGAACGTGGGTGCCAGGGAGATCGGACGCCTGATGGGTGCCGGGCGTGCCTTTGGTGAGGGCCCCCTACCGACCTTCCTCAGGCAAGCGGTGGAATTTGGCCCGGGCGGTCCCAAGGTGATCCTACTCCGCGACCTGTCCCCGTCGGGCGGCGATTTGGGGGATGCCCCCGAGCTCGAAGCGGTCATGAGGGAGTGGGTGGAGCCACTTGAGGCTGTCGCCGAAGAGTCGCACGTCGTTCAAACCTCGCCGGACCAGATCGCCTGGAAAGATCTGGTTGGGGCGTTGGCGGAAGTCTCGGGGTCGGCCGTCGCGGAGGTCGAAGCCGGAGCAGCCCCCCTCTCCTTTCTGGTCCTGGGGTGCCATACAGAAAAAAGGATCCAGGCCCTGGCCACCTTTCTCAAGAACGTCCTGGGATTCCCTCAGGTCGCCGTGTGTTCTCACCTGGTGGGTAGCGGCACCCAGGAAGCTCACTTCGCCACCCTGAGGCACAACCTCCCCCGATCGGGAGTCCAGGTGCTGCTGGACGTGTCCGAGGCGGTCCGTTGGGCGGGCATGGAACCGGGCACGGCGGGAGCTTCGTTGGTCGGCCCATGCCAGATCGATCCGCCGGAGGCGAGGGATGGACTCTCAGAGGAGGCCACCCGCATCATCCAGCTCATCTGCATGCATTGGAGTCGAGCCCACCTTCGCCCCCTGGCCGGCGGTTACAGCGGCAGCCTCCTCTTCCTTGCCGATGGCTGGAAGGGGGACGCCCGGACCGAACCGTTCGTTGTGAAGATCGATGGTTTTGGGCAGATGAGGCGGGAAATAGATGGCTACCACCAGGTCAAGGACTTCTTCGGCAAACACGTGCCCACCTTCGGATACCCGGTTACCGAGCGCGAATCTCTGGGCGTGGGCATGGAGTTGGCCGCCATGGAGGGGCGTCCTACCACGCTACAGGACCACTTCGAGAGGGCTGAGGACGAAGCATCCACGGCCAGGTTCTTCGGCCTCCTGGACAAGACCCTGGAGCTGGTCTCGGAGAAGCTCTACGCCAACACCCGGCAAAGGACCCAGGTGGTTCCCTACCGGGCGTTTGGCCTCCATGTGGAGCAACAGGGGCACTACCTCCGCCGAAATGGCGAGGTAATTCAAGAGTATATGGAGGAGTTCGGAGTTGATCCAGAGGCACCGGAGCTGGAACAGCTTCTGGCCCTTCTCCGCCTCGCCGCCCGGAACGAAGACTCCCTGGAATCGGAGGTCTGCGTCCAACATGGAGACCTGAACTTCGCCAACGTCATCTGTGACGAAGGGGGCAACATCTGGTTTATCGATTGGACCCATACCGGGGTGTACCCAATCGAGCTGGACTTCTGTAAGCTGGAAAACGACGTGAAGTTCGTGATGAGCAAAGCCTTCGAAATCGAAGACCTCCTACGGCTGAGGAAGTTCGGGGATTACCTCCTCAGTCAGCGAATCCCGGCCGACGTGGACGAGCTTCCCGATAACCTCCAATTCGCGAAGTGGGACCTTCGCTTCCGAAAGATGTTGGGGGCGGTGAGGAGGATCAGGAAGGCTTGCTTCGCCCTGAAAGAAGAGGACGACTGGCTCGTGTACCGGATCGGGATGCTCCGGTATGCCACCCACAACCTGAGCTTCGACAAACGGCGAGGGAGGGGGGAATGCCACGAGATCCAGCTGATGTTCGCATACCATTTCGTTGAAGCCCTCCTCCACGATCTGGTTTCCGACGACTTCCACCTGAAGATTCGGGCGGAGCGACCGGCGTCCTATCCTCCCAGACAACGAATCTCCATCGACCAGGCCCCTTGGCTCGTTGACTGCGAGGAGTACGATCCGCCGTACCATGTTGACCCCGAAGTGCTGGAGCAGGACAGGACCAAGGCTGAAGGGGGTTGGGCGGATCCGGAGGATCTGAAGGCAATGGTCGGGATCCTCGAGACCAGGGAGGCGAAGTCCCGAGACGAGGACGGGCTCCCCCTCAATCCTCGGGGACGCACGGGAATCGCTGGCCGAGGACTCCTCGGCCTCTGGGGTCCGAATCTTTCCATCGCTGCCGTGGTCCTTCGGGAAGGCACCGTAACGGGGGCGCCCGAGATTCTCCTGGGCACAACTGACGAGTCCCAAACCCTTGAACTCCCCAAAGGCTTTGCCATGCCAGAGGAGGTTGGGGAGACAGGACTGCGGAGGATCTTGAATGCTGAAACGGGATGGGCGAGCGCCGTTGTGGGCATGGTGGTTTCCGAAGGATACGTGTACGACTCGCGACAGACGGATCATGCCTGGGTCGAAAGCCGGGCCTGCCTCGTAAAGGTCGATGCCGGAGATGCACCTGACCTATTCACCCCGACCGAGTACTTCGAAGAGGTCGGCTGGTGGCCCCTCGACGCTGAAACCGTCAACCGGATCCCGTCCGGACAGGCGTCCATGATCCGGGACGCTTTAGAAAAGCTGAAGGACGCTGGCCAGCTGGATGAGAGGCTGGCGGACGATCTGTTATCGAAGACAGGCTAAGGGCATGGAGCTGAACCTTCTCGAGCGGCGCTGTTTGGATCGGTTATTGGCCGGGCGCTCCTTCACCTCGGAAAACGCCGAGGATCTGGAGGGGTGGCTCGAGTTCAGTCTTCACTCCGCCCTTCTGGCTGCGATTCGGGTTCGTGACCTGACCCACGCCGTCGGGATCAGCGCCGAGTTCAAGGCCGATGGGTCACCTGCCACCGAACTCGAGAGAGAGATCGAGGATCGGGTTCGAGCGGACCTGGGCAGATTTGCCCCAGATGCTCTTATGGTGGGTGAAGAGAGCGGTGGCGAAATGGGGCTATCAGGTTTCTCGGTGGCAGTGGATCCCATCGATGGCACTTGGGCCTTCCTCAGCCAGACAGAGAGCCACACGGTCACTGTAAACGTATTCCAGGACGAAGTGCCTGCCGTGGGAGTGATCGCCAATCCGGCCACGGGAGAGGTGGCTTACCACGGTCCTGACGGGCCACCTCGCCTCATTCGTTTGGGCTTCCTCAACCAGGATGCCGCCGCAACGGATCTTCCTCTCAAACCTCCTCGGGAGAAAGAGACGCTCGTCCACCTCCACCCCAATCCCAGGGGCGGATCCCTCGCTGATGAGTTCTATCGAGCCTGGGTGGACGGGGAAGTCTCGATGGTGCGCAGTCCTGGAGGCTCTCCTGCGTGGGCCTTGGTTGAGGCAGCAAAGGGTCATTTCACCTACGTGAATCGATGGGACCGTAGGCCGGCTGAACCCTGGGATCTGGTTGGGGGAGTCGAGATCGTCCGTAGGGCCGGAGGGGAGGTCGTGGATCTAGAGGGCGCCCCAATTGACACGCTCCGGCACAGCGGACCGTTTGTGGCGGGACTGTCCGAGGAGGGTCGCGCAAAGGTGTACAGCATTGCTCGAATTGCCCTGGGGATGGAGCCGTGAGTCCGACCGTTCAAGTCAGGCCCCGTGGAAGCCGGATCAACCAGCTTCGGATTCTCGGCATTCTGTTGGTCTTCCTGCTGGGCATGGGGGCTTTTCTCACCGGGGTAGGAACCACCGGCGTGACAGATCCCCATGACCAGCACTTCCTGGCCTGGCTTTACCAAACGGCCGGACTCTTTGTCTTCGGCGGGTTGGATCTGGGGGCCCCGATCGGAGGGCCTGTCGTCGGTCGTGCAGCTCTCTGGATCGCCTACTTCCTTGCGCCGCTCATCACCACCACCGCCGTGGTCGAGGCCCTCCTTCGGCTGGTGCGGCCGGACTGGATCCAACGCCAAGCGCTCAAGGACCACATCATCCTCGCTGGGACGGGCCGGGTCGGACTCGCCTACCTCGAGGCTATTCGTGCGGTGGAGCCGCATCGGACCGTCGCCTTAGTA
>JBDHGR010000123.1:0-17288 GCA_039589815.1 Gemmatimonadota bacterium
TGGCCGCTCCCTCTTTGGAAAGAATACCGGGACCAATTGGATAGCGATGTGGCTGATCTGAAGAATGTCGGGGGGCGCCCCGCCGGCACCATCACGGCCGCCACCTTCCTGAAGGAATTCGTCGGAGACGCGCCCTGGGCTCATCTCGACATCGCCGGTCCGGCTTACGGGGAAGGGAAGATCTCCTACCTCCGGAAAGGGGGGTACGGAGCGCCTACCCGCACACTCCTGGAGTGGATCAGGAGCCGGGTGGCGTGACCCGTTCCTCTGCCCCCCCGAGAGGGCTTCTTCCACAAAGGGGACTCTTGTTGGGGCTAATCGTCTGGGGTGCCACCTTCATGCCTTCCCCCATCCCCGGGCAGGTGATTCCCGATTCCACTCGAACCCTGCCGGACACATCGGAGGTGGAAACACCCGAAGACAGCCTGGGCCTTCAGGAAGTGCAGGGCGATTCCATCAATCCCCAGGACACTCTTCCAGCTGTGGAGGTTCCGGAGCTTGTCCGGCCCTTCACCGAGGGTTGGTATACCGCGATCTGGGAGTTCGACCGGGAGGAGATCCTGGGCAGCAGGGCCATCACCCTTTCCGAGCTTCTCGACGAGATTCCAGGGATGGTCTCCCTTCGTGGGGGTGATTACGGAGCCCCGGTTTCGGTGTCGGCCTTTGGTGCCGGGGGCGGGCGCATACGGATCATCAAGGACGGCATCGAGCTCCTTCCTCTGGAGGGAAGCGTGTCCGACCTGGCTCGAATCGGGATCGCGGGCCTGAGATCGATCCGGGTGATCCGCTCGGTCGGAGAGGTTCGGATCGAGATGGAGAGCGTCCTTGTGGAGGGGGGTCGACCCTATTCCCTCATCGAGGCGGGAACCGGTGACCTGAATTCCAACGTATTCCGGGGCACTTTCAGCCACCCGAGAGCTCTGGGCGGGGTGGTGGCCCTCGCCATGGAAAGAGTGGATACCCGTGGTCCCCGCGGAGAGGAACCAGGAGTCACCCAGGGGGCCTGGATCCGGTATGCCAGGTCCTTCCTCGGACGGGGGGTGCTCCTCGTGGACTATGGGTCCCGGTCCAGTGACCGAGGAAACCTCTTCGGCCCCGGAACGGCTGCTCGGTCGGACTGGTCAGTCCGGACCCGGTGGGGCTTGTCATCCCGCTTGGTAGGGGACCTCTATTATGGATCGTCCTCCATCAGCACCGACGAGACCGACACCTTCGAATTCGGCTCGGGATCCCGCACGCAGATGGGAGCCCTTCTGGCGTTCGACTCGGAGTGGGTCCAGGCCTCGGGCCATATCAGGGGACTCTCGGGTGAGGGCCTCCCGAATACCACCGCTCAGCTGGAGATCCAGGGTCTCACCGGTCGGTACGGAGGGGTTTCCGGGGAACTCAGTTGGGAAAGTTGGGAAGATCGCTCGGTGAGCAGGAATCGATTCCGGATTTGGACCGCCCCGGTGTGGGGACTGGCGTTCTTCGCCGAGACGGGGTCCGGGGAGTGGGGGCTACCCTATTTACCCGTTGTGCCTCCTCTCCCTGCCGACACCACATCGGGGGGTCAGGGAGACCCAGTTCCGGCCGACTCTATCCCAGCTGTACTCCCAGGCCCGAGATTCGCGGAACAGAGTGGATCCAGGTATGGAGTGGAATTCAACTGGAGGGGTCTCTCCCTGGCTGGGGCCCTTCTCAAGACCGAATCCGATTCCCTCTTCCTTTTGGGCCTCCCTACGGACCGTTCCGGATCCACACAGACCGGGGGTTCCCGGGATGGTTTCGAGTTGTCGGCCCGGGTTCCCATCTACCCGAAGGGTTTCTCACTTGTAGGGTGGTGGCAGAGTTGGGATCAGGGTGAGGATGTGTGGACGACCCCCGCAGACACTACGGCCGAGCCGGAGTTGGTTTCCAAAGACAAGGTGCCTTGGCGATATCTTCCCAGCCATAACTATCAAGCCAGCCTCAGTTTCCATGACACCTTCAAGGAGACAGGGAACCTGGAGGTTTGGTTTGATCTGGGCGTCAGGGGAAGGCAGCGCATGGCGACGCCTTTCCCACAGGAGATCGAATTGGGCGAGGAAGAGGAGCCAAGGATGATCCCCACCATGGTTCCCTTCTACCAGAGCTGGTTCGCACGCATCCAGGTCAGGATCGTCACGGTGAGGGCGTTCTTCATGTGGGAGAATTTCACGGTGCAGCAACGGAATCAGGACTATTCTGGCAGAATCCTGCCGGCCACACGGTCCCTTTATGGGGTGCGTTGGACGCTCTGGAACTAGGCTGACTCCGCCCATGCGGGGCGGAGGTTCTCTCGGGGGGTCGGTGAAGACGATCTCAAGGAGTTGGAGATGATCCGGAGCATGACCGGGTTTGGAGAGGCCACCAGGGAAACCCTTCAAGGCCAGCTGAGAGCCACCGTGAAGACGGTGAACCATCGGTCCTTCAACGCCCACCTCCGGACCCCGTCCGGTTTCGACAGGCACGAGGCGGATATCCAGACCTGGCTCAAGGGTTTCTTCTTCCGAGGCCACGTGAATCTGACCCTCGTCCTGGAACGCATAAGGGCCTCAGGTGAGGAAGGCCTGCCGGAGCTCGACCTGGAAAGGGCACGGCATTACCGAAACCTCCTGGGTTTGCTTCGAGAGGAGTTGGACCTGCCAGGGGAGGTGGAACTTTCCTCACTCCTTCGTTTCGGGGATCTCTTCCGTGCACCCGAGGGTCCCGGGGCGGATCAGGAGATCGATCCGGCGGTAATCCGTGAGTTGGTGGAAGAGGCGGCCGGGGCAGCTTTGGACATGAGAAGGGCGGAGGGTGGGCGTCTCCAGGACGACCTTTCCGCGCGCCTGGAGGCCATGGGGAGGGGTTTGACCGTTATCGAGGAGTTGGCTCCAGGCCGGCTCCTGGCTGAACGCGACCGGCTCCGGGTCGCCATTGGCGAGCTCATTCAACAGGAGGGTGTAGACGAAGACCGCCTGGCCAAGGAGATCGCCTATTTGGCCGAGCGATGGGATATCAACGAGGAGGTCGTTCGGTTCCGGGCGCACCTGAACGCTTTCCAGAAGACGCTCGACGGCGAGGATGGAGATGCCGTCGGCAAGCGTCTGGGGTTCCTTGTCCAGGAGATGCACCGGGAGGCGAATACCATTGCTTCCAAAGCGAACAACCTGGAGATCGGACATGCTTCGGTAGCCATCAGGGAAGAGATCGAGAGACTCCGGGAACAGGTGGAGAACGTGGAGTGAGTGAGGTGGCTTTGGAAGCTTGGCCGGTGGTACTCTCCGCTCCCAGCGGAGCGGGGAAAACCACCATCGCCCACACGCTCGTGGAAGGGGAGGACGACTTCGCGCTCTCCGTTTCATCCACGACACGCGCCCCGAGGGAAGGGGAAGTCCACGGCGTGGACTACTGGTTTCTCTCGGAGGAAGATTTCCTGGGGATGGTGGAGGACGGGGAATTCGCCGAATGGGCCAAAGTCCACGGGGACTTTTACGGCACGCCGAAGAAAAGCATGGTGCGGGCCGGTCGCGGAGGCCGCCACGTCGTACTCGATATCGATGTTCAGGGAGCCATGCAGATTCGGGAGGCGGTTCCCGAAGCGCTGCTTCTATTTATCTTACCTCCATCGGTGGAGTCCCTATTTCGGCGCCTCGTGGGCCGAGGTACCGAAAAAGAGAAATCCCTTCGTCGCCGCTTGACCACGGCCCTTCATGAGCTGAAAGCTGCAGAGGCTTTCGATTTTTTCGTTATCAACGAGGATCTGGACGAGGCCGTCCGGGAGGTTCGGGATCTGGCCAGAAGGGGAGAGGCGCCCTCGGAAGGAACCTCGGGAAGCATAAGAGACGTTCGGAGAATTTTGGCCGGGATCGAATCCCTGCTGCGGCGGGAAGAGTTGGAAACCAACAACTGAAGGATTGATCAGCTATGCGCGTTTTTACCCCTGATGAGGTCGCAGAGGGCGCCCACAGCAAGTATTTGGGTGTCCTGGTGGCAGCCCGCTATGCTCGGGAGCTGAATCTTCTCCCCCGGGAGACCCTTCCACTCGGGCAGGAAAAGAAACTCACGACCCGTTCGTTGGAGGCGCTGACGTCAGGTCAGATCGAGTTCCGATTGGTGAAGCGCCGCCGGCGAGAGGAGTAGGGGACGTTGAGCGTCCGGGTTCTGCACCCCAGACGCCCCTGGGAGGGGCGGCGGGTGATCCTGGGCGTCACAGGGGGAATCGCCGCATATAAATCCGTTCAGGTGGCCCGGGACCTCACTCGGCTGGGGGCCCGGGTCGATGTCATTATGTCCTCCGGAGCCCAGCGCTTCCTTCAGCCCCTCTCCTTCCAGGGCGTCACGGGCCGGGAAGTCTACACCGACATGTTTTCCGGGTCCGGGCCAGCCGCCCATATCCGTCTGGGCATGGAAGCGGAGGCACTGGTAGTGGCCCCCGCGACGGCCAACTTCCTGGCCCGGGCTTCCCAAGGATCGGCTGAGGACCTTCTCTCAACCACTCTGCTGGTGACCAGGGCTCCGGTGATCCTCTGCCCCGCCATGAACGAGAGGATGTTCAGTCATCCTCAGACGAAGGAAAACATCCGGCATCTTCAAGCCACAACGGGCTACCGGATCGCCGGGCCGGCCCAGGGGCCTCTGGCGGTCGGGGAAGGAACTGGACACGGGCGGATGCTGGAACCGGAAGAAATCGTCCAACACGTTGGCAGGGCGCTGGGGTCGGACCCGGCTTGGGAAGGCAGGAGGGTCCTGGTGACGGCGGGTCCCACCCGGGAGCCTCTGGATCCCGTTCGGTTCATTGGGAACCGGTCTTCCGGTCGCATGGGATTCGCGCTGGCGGGGGCGGCTTGGAGGCGAGGGGCTGACGTCACTCTGGTGACGGGTCCTACATGCCTTCAGGATCCAGTTGGGATCGACGTGGTGCGCGTGGAGACCGGGAATGAGATGAAGGACCAGGTCCTCTCAATGTCTTCCGATTCCGACGTCTTGATTTTTGCGGCGGCGGTCTCGGACTTCAAACCCGTTGATGCCAACGACCAGAAGTTGAAACGCTCCCGAGATGGGGAGGGGATGGACCTGCGGTTGGCACCCACCTCCGACATCGCCATGTCCACGTTGGAAGGCAGGAAACCCGGAGCCGTAGCCCTGGGGTTCGCTTTGGAAACGGAAGACCTGCTCCCGAACGCGAGGAAGAAACTGAAGGAGAAAGGGTTCGATGTCGTAGCGGCCAACGACGCTTCTGAGGAAGGCGCGGGTTTCGATGTCGACACCAACCGGGTGACCATTCTGGACACATCCGGTGGGGTGGAGGAACTCCCGGTCCTACCAAAGGAAGAGGTGGCCGAGAAGCTCATGGACCGCCTCACCCGTTCCCTCCAGGGCGGGGTGTGACAGGCTCTCGGCCCACTCCCGGCCAGGTGGCCCGCTACCTCCGCCAGCAGGGGGAACTTGGTGGCCCTGATGTTTTCCTGAGCGAGCTAAACCGGCAAGAAGCACTTTTTCTCACCGCGGTACCGGACGGCGGAAGGGAATCCGCACCCATCTCCAGCCACTATAAGGCCCTTCGATCCGAAGCGTTGTCGTGCCGGAGCTGTACCTTGGCAGAGACCAGGACCAACGTGGTCTTCTCCGATGGCAATCCCCAGGCCCGCCTCATGGTGGTGGGCGAGGCCCCGGGCGCTCATGAGGACAAAACCGGGTTGGCGTTTGTGGGCCCCGCCGGCAGGCTCCTGGATCTGCTCCTGGCGGCCATCGACCTCTCCCGGGATTCCTCGGCATATATCTGCAATGTCCTGAAGTGCCGACCACCTGGAAACCGGAACCCACTTCCAGAGGAAATCCAGGAGTGCACTCCCTTCCTCCGGCGGCAGATCGAGCTCATCTCTCCCGAGGCGATCCTGGCTGTAGGGACTTTTTCGGCCCAGTTCCTGACCGGGAAGGCCTTACCCCTGGGGCGGCTCCGAGGAGAGGTGTATAGTTACCAGGGTGTGCCGTTGGTCGTGACCTATCACCCGGCGGCGCTCCTTAGAAACGCCGGTTGGACCCCAGCGACCTGGGATGACTTCCAGCTCCTTCGCCAGATCATGGATGGGGCATGACCTTTTGACCTGATCCACCGTTCCAGGGAGGACCACCAGCACCGTGAACGCACCAGATCCCATGGCCGTCCCCTCCCCTCCGGCATTCGACCGGCAACCCCCGTTCTCACCGGAAGCCGAGGTATCGGTTCTGGGTGGAATGCTCATCGACCGGGACGCCGTGGCAAAAGCCATCGAGGTGGTCCGGGACTCCATGTTCTACCGGGAGGCCAACCGCAGGCTCTATCGTGCCATGACCCGGCTCTTCGAACGGGGTGACGTCATCGACGTGATCACCCTGAGCGAAGAGCTCAAGAAGACCGAGGAACTGGAAGCATCAGGCGGCCTACCCTATCTGGCCGAACTCCTCGACGCCGTCCCAACCGCGGCGAACATCGAGTACCATGCCAAGATCGTGAGGGAGAAAGCCCTTCTCAGAAACCTGATCGAAGCGGCTTCCACCATCATCCGGGACGTGTACGACCAGGGCGAAAAGCCCGTGGAAGAGGTGCTGGACCAGGCGGAGCAGCGGGTATTCCAGGTGGCCCAGAGTCACGACCGGTCCGGGTTCGTTTGGATCAAGGAGATCCTCTGGCCCACCTTCGAACACATCGAGCGGCTCCAGGAGACCAAATCGGGGATCACCGGTGTACCCACGGGTTTTTCAGACATCGACCGGATGACCTCGGGCCTACAAAAGGGGGATCTCGCTATCGTGGCCGGTCGGCCCTCCATGGGCAAGACCTCCTGGGTCTTGAACGTGGCCCAGAACGCGGCCATCGAGCACAACACTCCCGTTGCCATCTTCTCCCTGGAGATGGGCAAGGAGCAGCTGGTCCAGCGACTCCTGTGCGCAGAGGGACGCGTGGACAGTCAACGCCTGCGGAGGGGGGAGCTCACCGCCGACGAGTATCAGCGGTTGGCGGCGGCTGCGGGGCACTTGAATACAGCGCCCCTTTGGATCGACGATTCTCCGGGTGCGAACGTCCTGGAGATGAGGGCCAAAGCCAGGAGGCTCAAAGCCGAGACGGACCTGGGAATGCTGGTTATCGACTACATGCAGCTCATGGCAGGGCATGGACGATCCGAGAGTCGGGTTCAGGAGGTCAGCGAGATCTCCCGGGGGCTCAAGGCCTTGGCCCGGGAGCTGGAAGTGCCTGTCGTGGCCCTGAGCCAGTTGAGCAGGGCCCCGGAACAGAGAACCGACCGCCGACCCCAACTCTCCGATCTGAGGGAGTCAGGATCCATCGAGCAGGATGCCGATCTGGTCATGTTCCTGTACCGACCCGAATACTATCTTGGCCCCGTGGACAAGGACGGGAACTCCCTGGAAGGGAAATCCGAGCTGGCTATCGCCAAACAGCGGAACGGTCCCACAGGTTCGGTGGATCTCTTCTTCCACAAGGCCTACACCCGTTTCGACTCCGTCACGTCCCAGGAGCTCGAGGAAGTCGGCACGGGTCCCGGCCTTGAACATTCCCGAAAAAGAAGAAAACCGAGGACACCCTACCGTTGGAGTCGCCATGCCCGCCGCCGGGGCGGGTACCCGCATGGGTGGTGCTCGGAAGCCGTTTCTGGAGCTGTCTGGGGAACCCATTCTCCTCCGCTCCATCCGCCCTTTTCTCGGATATCCACAGGTCAGAGCCATCTCCATCGCTCTTGGGGAGGTGGATTTTCGCGAGCCTCCGGCGTGGCTTCGAGAACTCGACCCCCGGATAAAGTTGGTGCAGGGAGGAACGTCCCGGGGGGAGTCGGTTTGGCTGGCTCTCCAGGCCCTCCCCCCCGGCGTGGATTTAGTCGCGGTTCACGACGCGGCCCGCCCGTTGATAGATCGCACGATCATCGACCGTTGCCTCCTCTCTGTCGGCGAGAAACGGGGGGTTGTGGCCGGCTGGCCGGCGGTGGACACCCTCAAACGGGTAGGCCCGGAAAACAAGGTCACAGAAACCGTGCCTCGGTCGGAGATCTGGCACGCCCAAACCCCGCAGGTTTTTCCACGTGAGATGCTCTTCAGAGCGTACCGGGAAGCCATCAGTGTTGGTATTTCCGACACCGATGACGCTGCTTTGGTGGAGCGGATCGGGGGGGACGTGAGGATGGTTCGAGGGAGTGCCGTCAACCTCAAGGTTACACGCCCCGAGGACCTTGCTCTGGCCGAGCACTTCCTTCGACAGGGGATCGGGTAGTGGAGATCAGACTCCTGGATCTGAGGTGGGAAGCCGACCCGGCGGTGCTGAAGGAGGTGGCTCGGCACCTGGCAGACGGTGGACTCGTTGCCATGCCCACCGAAACGGTGTACGGATTCGGGTGTGTTCCGGAAGGTCCCCCCGTGCTGGAGCTTCAGCAGCTCAAAGGAAGGGGGCCGGAAAAGCCATTCCTTCTGCTCATACCCGGGATGAACTCCGTTCCCGAGCTGGCCTGGGGGCCGGAAGCTCAGGAGCTTGCCAAGGTTTTCTGGCCGGGGGCCCTGACTCTGATCCTGGAGGATCCTTCGGGTAGGTTTCCGCCGGGCGTTCGCAATTCAGACGGCGGAGTGGCGGTGAGGGTCAGCTCCCATCCGCTGGCCCGGGCAGTGGTGGGGGCCATCGATGGTCCCCTCGTCTCCACTAGCGCGAATTCTCCTGGGGGCCGCCCGGCCCTGTCTGCGGATGAGGCCTCGAAAACGGCTCGTGGACTGGGTGCAAGCAGCAGCCTCTGGGTCCTGGACGGAGGGACTCTGGACCCGTCACCACCATCTACGATTGTGGACTGTACGGGGACGACCCCTGTGGTCCGCCGCGTGGGGTCCATTCCCGTTGACCGCTTCCGATGTGTCTTGCCAGAGGTCCATGAAACAAGCTGATTCCCCGCAAAACGGGCGTTCCCTTCGAATCCTCTTCGTATGCACCGGGAACACCTGCCGAAGCCCCATGGCAGAGGTCCTGGCACGGAAGACTGCATTGGAGTTGGGGATGAAGTCGGTGGAGGTCCGTTCGGCCGGAACCCACGCCGGCGCCTCCATGCCGGCCAGCGAGGGTGCCCGGAGAGCCGTCGCCCGGCACGGTCAATCCCTGGAGGCCCATAGCCCGACGGGCCTATCCCCCGAACTCGTGGACTGGGCCGATTGGATCTTCGTCATGGGCCCGGGGCATCTTCACCAGGTCTGGGTCTTTGGTGGAAAAGAGAAGGCCGTCCTCCTGGGCGCCTTTGCCGCCGGTGAAGGTTCTGAGGCGCCAGGAGGAGGCGGGACTCATCTCGCAATCCCCGACCCGTTCGGAGGAGACGACCGGCAGTACGAAAGGACATATCAAACCCTGAAGAGGTATGTGGAACTGGCCATGAAAAGACTTGCGGAAGGAGTGGGGGGATGACCGCTCGCCTCACTGCCCGAACCCGGGTATTTGCCCTCATCGGGGATCCCGTCGCCCACTCTTCTTCACCTATCATCCAGAATGCGGCCATGAGGGATCTGGGCCTCGATGGTGTCTACGTGGCGTTGAGGACAAGTCTGGATGAGATGGTGGGGTCCGTACGGGGGTTGGCCACCAGCGGAGGGGGAGGGAACATCACCTTACCCCACAAAGAAAAGGCTGCCACGATGGTGGACGTTCGATCCACCGCCGTCAAGCGCACCGGGGCCTGCAACACCTTCTGGTTCGATGAAGGGCAGATTCACGGAGACAATACCGACGTGGAGGGGTTCTCCCGGGCCCTGGAGGCGTTTCTTGGCGGACCTCCGGAGGGGCAAAAGGTCCTGATGCTGGGAGCGGGCGGATCCGCGCGAGCTTGTCTGGTCGCGCTCATGGATGGAGGGGTGCGGGAAGTCCATCTTCTCAACCGGACCCGGGATCGGGCTCGAGTCGTGGCTCGCCGGATCGGGGGAGCCCGGACACGGGTCCTGGACGATGCCCGGAAGGCGGACCACCAGGACTACGATCTGGTGGTAAACACAACGCGCTTGGGGCTGGATCCAGAAGACCCCCTTCCTTTCGACCTCCGGCGGTTGGGCCGTGCCGGCGCAGTCATGGACCTGGTCTACCTCCCCCGGCCTACCCCTTTCGTTGAGACGGCCCGGGAGTTGGGGATCAGGGCCGAGGACGGTTCGGAGATGCTGGTCCACCAAGGCGCCGTCTCCTTCGAGCGATGGTGGGGTCGGAGCCCCTCCCTCGAGGTCATGAGGGCGTCACTTCGGGGGAAAATCGGGCGTTGAGGCTTCCATCCCTTGCTGGAGATCTCGTGGACCTCCTTCTGCCCCGGGGATGCCTGGGTTGCGGAGACCGCATCCCCCCGGAGGAAGAAGAAGACCTCGTCTGCGCAAGGTGCCGGACCCTCCTCCGGCCTCCACCGGCGCCACGTTGCCCCCGGTGCGACGTGCCTTTCGGCACCGGCCAGCCGAAGGGGGCCGCCTGCCTGGAGTGCGTCGAATGGCCTCCGGTCCTGGTCTCTGCCCGGGCGGCCGTGGTCATGGAATCCCCGGCCGACCGTCTTGTCCATGCCCTCAAGTACGACGGATGGCGCTCCCTGGGTGAGGTGATGGGCCGCAGGATGGCGGCGGTATGCCCATCCCCGGTTGAACGTCCTCTGGCGATTCCCATCCCGACGACGCCCAGGCGCCGCCGAATGCGAGGGTACAACCAGGCCCTGATCCTGGCCGAGGTCGTATGCCGAGAGGTGGGAATCGCCCTTCTGGACGGGCTTTACCGGGCCAAAGGCGGAACTCAGGTGAGATTGGGGCCCAAGGAGAGGCAGGCCAACGTCGAAGGGTCTTTCCGGGTCCTCCCTTCCGCTGGCTCCCGAATTCGTGGGAGGGACGTTATCCTGGTAGACGACGTGTTGACCACCGGAGCCACGGCCCTGTCCGCGACCGCGGCCTTGGGTGAGGAAGGGGTACATACTGTGCAACTTCTTACCTTCGCCCGGGCTCTTCCTTTTGGCGCAGAGAAGAGGCGTACCGCCATGGTCTGAACACCAGGCCACCGAGCGCCGGATACACCAACCACCAACCAAGTCGAGGAGTCGTTTTCATGTCCCTGCGAGTTGCCATCAACGGTTTTGGGCGAATCGGGCGCCTTGTCCTTCGCGCCACCAAACAAGCCGGTCGAACCGACCTGGATTTCGTGGCGGTCAACGACCTCACAGACAACAAGACTCTGGCCCATCTCCTCAAATATGATTCGGTTCACAGAGCCTACCCGGGAACGGTTGAGCCCTCGGACTCGGGCCTGATCGTGGATGGGGATGAGATGAAGGTTTTCTCCGAGCGAGATCCCGCCAACCTCCCCTGGCAGGACCTGGGCGTGGATGTGGTTATCGAGGCGACCGGTGTCTTCCGGGATCGGGACGGTGCGGCGAAACACCTGGAAGCCGGGGCCAAGAAAGTCATTATCACGGCTCCAGGGAAGAAGGAAGACATCACGATCGTCCTGGGTGTCAATCAGGACCAGTACGATCCCGAGAGCCACCATATCATTTCCAACGCTTCCTGCACCACCAACTGCTTGGCTCCGGTGGTGAAGACAGTTTTGGATTCCTTCGGGATCCGAAAGGGCCTCATGACCACCATTCATGCCTACACCAATGGGCAGGTCATGCTTGATATGCCCCACAAGGATCTTCGAAGAGGTAGGGCCGCCGCCATGTCCATGATCCCCACAACCACGGGCGCGGCCCGGGCCACGGCCCTGGTGATCCCTGAGCTGGCGGGGAAGATCGACGGAATGGCCATCCGGGTCCCGACCCCCGACGTCTCCCTGGTGGACTTCACGGCGGAGGTAGAGACGGAGACTTCTGCCGAGGCCGTGAACGATGCCCTCCGGCAGGCCGCCGAGGGGCCGCTGAACGGCATCATGCACTACTGCGAGGAGCCCCTGGTCTCGGTGGACTTCACCGGGCATCCGGCCAGCTCCATCGTGGACTCCCTCAGCACGGCCGTCATGGGGGGGAACCTGGTGAAGGTCCTGGCTTGGTATGACAACGAGTGGGGGTACTCCGCCCGGGTGGTGGACCTCGCCCGTTATGTAGGGGATCGCCTGTAGGCCCTGAGGGATCATTGGGGGATGCTCCTCCTGTAAGGGCCTGCTTGGGTTGGCCGTATAAAGCAGTGATGATGATCAGGGAAGAGGTGACACTGTCTTCGAACAGGAAACCTGAAGGTCGGACCGATCCCGGATTGCCCCCGGATTTTTCCCAGTGGTTCAGGGATCACCAACCGACGGTCTATCGGTACGTCCGGTTTCGCCTGGCAAACCGGGAAGCAGCCGAGGACGTGACCTCGCAGGTCTTTATGAAGGCCTTGCGGGCCCTGGATCGGTACGATCCAAACCGGGCGGCACCGAAGACATGGCTTTTGAGGATCGCTCGGAACGCCGTTACCGATCATCTCCGCTCATTGAAGAGGCGCTCGTCTCTTCACGTGTCCCTGGATCGGGTGCCGGACCTGGTGGCCGACGTCCCCAGCCAGGAGGAGCGGGTACTTCGTGAGGAACGGATCGAAGCGCTCCTGAATGCCAGCAGGGAGCTGAGGCCGGCCGATCAGGAGATCCTCTCCCTGCGCTACGGTGCAGGATTGGGTAACCGGGAGATCGCGGAAGCCCTCAAGGTTTCGGGGAACGCAGTGGCAGTTCGACTCCACAGGGCCCTGGGCCGTCTCAAGGCCGTGGTGGAGGAACAACAAAGGGATTAAGGAAGAACAATAGATGACGAAGCCTAACGATACTCAGGAAGGGGACTTCCGGGCAACGCTCCCGGCGGATCTACAAGACCTGGACAGGGAACTGTCGGGGATCCGCATCGAGGAACGCCCGTCCTTCGGACCTGAGCTGGAAGGGGAGCTTTCCCGGGCCTGGAAGGCCCGACAGGCATCCCGGCCCGAGGCCCGCCCATCCTGGAAACGGGCCCTCCTGGCCGCCGGTCTCGCCGGGCTCATGATTGCCGGTGTGTCCGTTCCGTCGGCCCGTGCGGCGGTATTCCAGCTGGTCCGGACCGTGGCCGAGGAGGCGTTCCCCTCTCTCTTTGCCCCGGAGCAGGAAGCCGAGGTCCTGTTGCCTGAGATAGAGGTCCAGGAGCCGGCGCCTATTCCCGAGGAATCGCCGGCCGCGGTCGTGGTTTCTCCCGCCGATGTTTCGGAAGAGGTCGAGACCTCCCAACCCGTTTTCCAGACGATTCCCGAAGTCGTGACCACCTTGCCGGAGATCGTCTCTAGGCCGGAGGCGGCCCGTATCATCGCCGAGTTTTATCCCGTAGAGCTCCGCGAGGCTGGTGTGGAGGGCAGCGTCAAGCTTCTCTTCTGGGTGAACGAAGAGGGGAGCGCCGAGAGCGTTCAGTGGAGTGGGGGGTCCGGAAACCTGGACCTACAGGGGGCCGCAACGCGGGCGGTTAGGGAAATCCAATTCCGGCCGGCCACGCGGAACGGAGTCCCAGTGGGCACCTGGGTGGAGGTGGACGTCCATTTCTTCGCCATCACCGGGGCCGGGATGATCGGGACAGACACCATGGACGCCGGTCGTTAAGACGAAAAGAGATCCTCTTGAATGCCCCTCCGGCCTCCCGTTGTGAGGCCGGAGGGGCTTTTCTATCTTCACCCCGTCTCTGCACGACCTCACGATAAAACCTGGAGCCGCCCCGCCATGCCAGCCAAAACGGTTGCCGATCTCCCGGACCAGCGCATATCAGGAGCGAGGGTACTGGTCCGTGTGGATTTTAACGTTCCCCTGGATTCGGAACGACGGATCAGTGACGATATCCGGATCGTCCGGGCCCTCCCTACCCTCTCCTACCTCCTGGAAAGGGGAGCACGCCTGATCGTGACCTCCCACCTGGGGCGTCCCAAGGGTGGTGTGGATCCCGCTTTCTCCCTCCGGCCGGTGGCCGATCACCTCTCCGATCTCCTGGCCTTTCCGGTTCGGTTTTGCCCGGAAATGGTGGGCCCGGAAGCCCAGAAGGCCGTGGATAGCCTGGCAGACGGGGAGTTGCTTCTCCTCGAGAACACCCGCTTTCACGACGGAGAGAAAAAGAACGACCCGGATCTCTCCCGAGCCCTTGCCGATTTCGGGGACTTCTTCGTGAACGACGCCTTCGGGAGTGCGCACCGTGCCCATGCATCCACCGTGGGGGCCGCCGAGGTTCTCAGGGGAAGGGGGAAGGAGGCGGTGGCCGGATTCCTCATGGAAAAGGAGCTGCGCTATCTCGGCATGGCCCTGGAGGCTCCGGAACGTCCCTTCGTGGCGGTGTTGGGGGGAGCCAAGATCTCGGGCAAGATCGATGTGATCCAGGCTCTCCTGCCCAAGGTGGACAGACTCCTGGTCGGGGGGGCCATGGCGAACACCTTCTTCAGGGCCCTAGGGCTGGAGACGGGGGACTCCCTGGTGGAAGTGGACCGGGTGGAGCTGGCCCGGGAAACCCTGGAGGTCGGCGGGGACAAAATCCTGTTGCCCGTCGACTGCGTCGTCGCACCGGAACTCTCGGAAACGGCGGTGACCAGGGAAGCGGAAAGGACGGGGGTGTTGGCGGGCGAGATGATCGGAGACATAGGGACTGGCAGTCGGGAGCTGTTCGAAAGAGCTCTTTCGGGAGCCGGCACTGTGGTCTGGAACGGACCCATGGGGGTTTTTGAAATTCCGCCCTTCGCCGGAGGCACCTTGAGCTTGGCCCTGGCGGTGGCCGGGGTGTCCGACCAGGGAGGAACCACGGTAGTGGGGGGGGGTGATTCGGCCTCGGCTGCGGAGCAGGCACAGGTGGCGGATCGGCTCACCCATGTTTCAACCGGGGGGGGGGCCTCCCTGGAGTTCCTTTCCGGAAGGGTTCTCCCCGGTGTGTCAGCACTGGACCAAAGGGAAGGGAGCGAGATGTGAGCGGAAAGCCTGTCATCGCCGGGAACTGGAAGATGAACCTGACTCCGGACGAGGTGCGACGATTCTTCCAGGAATTCCGGCCCGAATTCCATGCCCGGGAGGCCCCAGAGATCCTGGTATTCCCACCGTTCCTGTCTCTTTTTGCTGCCCTGGTAGCGCTCCCAGAAAAACCGGTGATCGGCGTCGGGGTCCAGAACGTGTATTGGGAAGAATCGGGAGCCTTCACAGGAGAGGTTTCTGCTCCCATGGCCAGGGCGTCGGGGGCCACCCACACTCTCATCGGGCATTCGGAGCGGCGGCATATCTTCGGGGAGACCGACGAAGCAGTGGCCAAAAAAACCGCCGCGGCTTTGGGGGCTGGGCTGGTGCCGGTGATATGTGTCGGAGAAAAGCTGGAGGAGCGGAGGGCCGGCCGGTTGGAGGAAGTCATACTGGAACAATTGGATGCCGTCCTGCCCATCCTCTCAGCGGCCGGAGGCGCGCAGGTCCTGGTGGCCTATGAGCCGGTTTGGGCGATTGGGACGGGTGAAACGGCTACCCCGGAAGACGCGTCCCAAGCCCACTCCCTTCTTCGGACCCGGCTGGTGGAGGGCCTGGGGGAGGGGGCTGGAGGCCAGATCCCGATTCTGTACGGAGGGAGCGTCAAACCGGGGAATGCTGGCGAGCTTCTCGGAGCCCCCTATGTGGGTGGTGTCCTGGTAGGGGGGGCAAGCTTGGATCCGGGTTCATTCTCCAAGATTGCCGAGGCCGGCGGGGGCGTTTGAGCGCCTGTATCCGTGGGCCCTCCGGGTCCTCAAGGCGTTGACATCACCTCTTTGTCCGAAGAGTTTTATGTGCTCTGCCACACTCCAAAGGGACTGAGGTGATGTACGGTTTTCTGCTGGGTCTTCTGGTGCTCGACGGTCTGTTCTTGGGAGTCGTTATCCTTCTCCAATCGGGGAAAGGGGGCGGTCTCGCAGCCATGGGTGGCGGAGCCGCGGCCACCGAGGGGATCCTGGGAGGTCGGCAGGCCACGACAGTTCTGACCCGGGCTACATGGATCGCGGGCGGCGCATTCATGGCGTTGGCTCTTATCCTTTCCATCATGTCATCCCGGTCCCTGGTGCCCCAGTCCATCCTTCTGGACGACCTCCAACAAGCCCCTGCGGCCCCGGCGCCCATCCTCCCGGGTTTGTCTGACACCTCCGGTGAAGCGGGCGCCGAGACCGGCGAGGCCGGTGGAGATCCTGGCACCACCGGCTCTGGCGAGACTGGTGGAGATCCTGGCAGCACCGGCTCTACAGAAGGAGAGCCGGGGGGAATCTGAACCGGCACCCAGGGTCGTCAGTCACAATAACAACAGGCTCCGGCCAACAGGCGGGGCGTAGCTCCATTCAGTCCGCACGTTTCCAGATCGGAAGAACCGAAAGCGGGAGAGAGTAAGGTGGCACGGATCGAAGTGCCTATGCCTCAGATGGGCGAGTCCATCGCTGAGGGCACGGTGTCGAAATGGTTGAAGCAGGGCGGCGACACGGTCCAGCGGGACGAGGCGATTCTGGAGATCTCCACCGACAAAGTGGATGCCGAGATCCCCTCTCCGTCCGAGGGGGTCCTGGTCGAGGTTCTCGTCCAGGAAGGCGAGACCGTTGAGGTGGGGACCACGGTAGCCTACATCGATCCCGATGGGGTCGTGGGGAAAGCCCCGGCGGTTGGAGCACCGGCGGTTGAAGCACCGGCGGTTGAAGCGGCCGGTCTGCCGAAGGGCCCGGCCATGGCTGCCGCGCTTGGCGCTCCCGCCCCAGATGAAGCGTCTTCTCCATCCTCAGAGGTGGCGGAAACGTCTGGTGCTCCCGTTCCCTCGGCCTCCCGACTCCAGGCGAGTGAAGAGGACGGGCCGGAGACGGCAGAGGACCGGCTCCGAGCCCGCTCGACGCCGGTGGTGCGGAATATTGCGGAACAGCATGGGGTCGACCTCTCGACCGTGCCTGGAACCGGTCACGCAGGGAGGGTCACCAAAGACGACATCCTGTCTTTTATCGAAGCACGGGACGCGGGGGACGGGGAACCCTCCGGTGTGCCGGAAACCATCCAGGCTTCGACCGTTGGCCAGCCGGTTGGTCTACCAACGCCTACGCCGACGCCTCCGGCGCCCAGCCCACAGGCGGCGCCCGGCGCGGCGCCGGCCCAGACCCCCTCTGACTTTTGGGCCACCTTCTACGGTCAGGTCCAACACCCCGAGTTTCCCGTTCGATCTGCAGACAGGGTAGAGGCCATGGACAAGATCCGCCGGCTCACGGCGGAACACATGATCCTGGCCAAGAGGGTTTCCCCTCATGTCCACTCCTTTATCGAGATCGATTTCACGACGATCGACACCCTCAGGAGGGTGAATAAGGCAAAGTGGGCCGAGCAGGGCACCAAG
>JBDHGR010000124.1:0-10635 GCA_039589815.1 Gemmatimonadota bacterium
GGCTCGCCTCCGCCATAAACCTCTGTCGAAGGGATCGGTCCGGGGGCGTCATTTCCATACCGCTTTGGAGCTCTTCGACATTTCTGAAGCTGTCGACCCGTTAGAATGCATCACTGATTCGGGACTTTTCACTTACCTGGGAAAACCGGGATGCCTACATTGGGCCTTTCGGGCCCAAGCCGAGTGCCCGAGATACCCGCGTAGGCGTCTGGGTTTCCATCGGCCTTCAACAAGAGCGAGATGACGGATCAACCGAGAGACCAAAGACCCAAGCTCCGCTTGACACAGCTATCCCACGGATCGGGCTGAGCATGTAAGCTCGGGATGGCCGAGTTGGCGCAGGTACTGCGTCACGTATTTCCCATTTCGGACGAAAAAGCGCTGGTGGACGGGTCCACCGGCGACGACGCCGCGGTGTACCTTCTGGACGACCATCGGGCCCTGGTGGTGACGACGGATTTCTTCACACCCATCGTCGACGACCCCTACGCTTTCGGTCAGATCGCCGCAGCCAACGCCCTGTCCGACCTCTACGCCATGGGGGCGAAACCCCTTTTCGCCCTGAACCTTCTGGCCTTCCCCAGAAAGCACCTGGAGGAGGGGTCCCTGGAACAGATCATCAAGGGCGGCGCGGAGAAGTGCCGGGAGGCAGGGATCCCTATTCTGGGTGGCCACTCCATTGACGACGCCGAGCCAAAATACGGGTTGGTGGCGATTGGGGAGGTCGACCCTGCTCAGATGTGCACCAACGACGCCGCACATCCGGGACAAAGCCTGGTTCTCACGAAACCGATAGGCACCGGGATCATCGCCACCGCCATCAAAGCCGGCCAGGCAGACCCCTCAGCCATCGAGGCCGCCACCGCATCCATGGCAGCCTTAAACCGCGACGCTGGGGAAGCCATGTTGGCAGTGGGCCTCCGGGCAGCCACGGATGTCACCGGATTCGGCCTGTTGGGTCTCCTCCCGGGCGCCCTGGACTTGGCTCGGACGGGACGTATACCCGGCGGGACACAGAGAAACCTCGAGGACGTGAAGGCGGACGTGTCTTTCGCGGAACAGCTTCCCGAGGCGAACCGCCTCCTCCTGGCCGACGCTCAAACCTCCGGTGGACTTCTCATGGCCGTTTCGCCCGATCTCCTTCCAGAGCTCCTCTCCCGTCTGGAAGGGCAGGCCCCTGATGCGGCCGTCATTGGGAAAACGGAAGAGGGCCCGCCGGGCCGGATCCAGGTCGACTGACTCCGAACTCCGCGGGCCCCTTCCCCGGACCAACCGGGGGACCCATCCAGACGGCTTATGTGACCCCTAAGCCCGGATCTCCTTCTCTTCCTTCTTTTTCTTACTGGCCGCCCGACGGCCCTTGCCTGTACCTCCGCTTGAAGGGCCTTTGGTCTTCTTGGCCGCCGCCCGTTCATCCACCAAGGCGATCTTGATCACCGAGTCCAGGTCTTCCACGCAGTGGAAAGTGAGGGTCTCGGCTACTTCCTCTGGAATGTCCTCCAGGTCGGCCTCATTCTCCTTCGGGAGTATGATCTCGCTGATACCTGAGCGTACTGCGCCCAGAATCTTCTCTTTCAAGCCTCCGATGGGGAGGACCCGGCCCGTCAGGGTGAGCTCTCCCGTCATGGCGACATCTCTTCTGACTCTCTTTCCGGAGAGAGCCGAGACCAGGGAGGTAGCCATGGTGATGCCTGCCGAAGGTCCATCCTTGGGTACGGCACCTGCCGGGACGTGGATATGCACCTCTTTATCCTCGAGAGCCTCGCTTGGGATGCCCAGTTGGTCGTGCTGAGCCTTGGCATAGCTCAAAGCCGCACGCCCCGACTCCTTCATCACGTCACCGAGTTGTCCGGTCAGAACGAGCCCTCCCTTCCCGTGCATGACGGAGGCTTCCACGAACATGATGTCCCCACCCATGGGCGTATAGAACATCCCGGTGGCGACCCCAACGGTGTCGATGGGGGCCATCTGTTCCGGGTGGACTCTTGGCCGACCCAGGAGGTCCCGGACCTTCTCCGCGTTCATTTCTACGGCATCCACCTCTTCGGCGGCGATCTTACGGGCCACCTTCCTGGAAAGCTTACCCAACTCCCGTTCCAGCTGCCTCACCCCGGACTCCCGGGTGTATTTCTGGATCACCGAGAGGATGGCATCGTCGCCGACGTCCATCTCCTCTTCCCGCAAGCCTGCCGCCCTCTCCTGCCTGGGAAGGAGATACCGCTTTGCGATCTCCAGCTTCTCCTTCTCCGTGTACCCGACGAACTCTACCCGCTCCATCCGGTCCAGGAGGGGAGGTGGGATCCGATCCACATAGTTTGCCGTGGCGATAAAGAGGACCTCAGACAGGTCGAAAGGAATTCCAAGGTAGTGGTCGGTGAAGGTTGAGTTCTGGGCTGGATCCAGGACCTCCAGAAGGGCAGCGCTGGGATCGCCCTGGAACGACACTCCCAGCTTGTCCACTTCATCCAGAAGAAAGACCGGATTCTTGCTCTTCACCTGCCTCATCCCCTGGATGATCCGACCGGGCATGGCTCCGACATAGGTCCGCCGGTGCCCTCTGATATCGGCTTCATCCCGGGCGCCGCCCAAAGATATCCGGACGTACTTCCGTCCCAGGGAGCGGGCAATGGACTGGGCGATGCTGGTCTTTCCCGTTCCCGGAGGGCCTCCGAAAAGCAGGATGGGGCCCCTACCGGTCCCGTCGTCCATTTCGTCGGCACTTTCATCCACGTCTTCGCCATCCGTCGCCGCATCGGCACTCTCTTTCACACCTGTAGCGTCGGCGCCCCCTTCTTCCCCTGCTCCGGATTCCTCGGCTTCCTTGGCCTCCTCGGCCTCTTCGTCCTCCAGAGCCCTTTCGCTCTGGAGCTTCCTCACTGCCAGGAATTCCAGGACCCGGTCTTTGACGTCCTTCAGACCATAGTGATCCTCCTCGAGAATCTCACAGGCTTTGTTGAGGTCCAGCTTTTCCTCGGTTCGCGTGCCCCACGGCAATTCCGTGACCCATTCCAGGAAGGTCCTGATCACCTGGTATTCCGCTGACTGGGGACTCGTCCGCTCCAAGCGCTTTAACTCCCGCTCGACTTCGGTCCGGGCGTCTTCCGAGAGCTCCAACTCCGCCACCCTCTCCCGCAACTCTTCCACGTCGTTTCGTTCGTCCTCGTCTCCCAGCTCCTTTTGGATCTGCTTGAGCTGCTCCCGCAAGAGCATCTCCCGCTGCCGCTCTCCGAGTTCTTCCTGGACCTTCGCCTGGATATCTTCCTGGGCCTCTATCCTGGCCAGCTCCCGCTCCACCGCCACCAGGGCCGCCCGCATCCTCTCTTCGTCGGGGAGGATCTCCAGGAGGTCTTGTTTATCCTCGGTGGGCAACTCGAGGTAGAACGCCACCAGGTCGGCGAAAGCCCCGGGGTCCTCAACGCCCTGGATGAGTTGATTGAGAGCCTCTACGGGCACACCTCGGCGCGTCCCCAACTCGGCAGCTCGCTCCCGCAACTCTCCGTCCATGGCCTGGAAGGCCGGGTCTTCTGGGGCCGGCGGTGGAAGGCGATCCAAGGTCATGAGATTTGCCTGGAGCATGGCGTCCCCATCCTTGAAGTAGGAGAGGGCCTGGGCCCGCCCCTCCCCCTGGACAAGGAGCTGCATGCCGCCACGCACGCGGTGCGTTTGGATGATCCTCACCACCGTCCCGACGTTATAGAGGATGTCGGGGTGGGGATCGTCCACGTTTTCCCGCTGGGCTACGGCAAAAAGCCGACGGTCACCTTCCAGGGCTTCCTGAACCGCCTCTACCGTGCCCGGCCGCCCCGCCGAGATCGGAACCGCAACCCCGGGATAGACCACAGTGTCCCTGAGGGGGAGTACCGGGAGGGAATATCGCTCGCCCATGAGTTCTTCCTTCAGAAAGCCTTCGTGATCCGTCCTTGGAGCCATTCAGCCCATTAATCCTATCGATAGGACGGGGTTCTCGCATCTAAGCAGGATCCTTGCCAGCCCCTTTTGGGGTGGTTTTGTGCCGAAAGAGCAGGATCCCTGCCAATTTGGCTGGAACGGTGCCTGCCTCTTGAACCTTTTTCCCGTGTACGCACGCCCCTAACTTGCTGGGATCAACTCTCCTATGTTGAAAGTGGTTTGTCCAAGCCTTTTTCCCTGGAGGAGCCATGACCGGTTTTCTGGACGGGGTCACCTGGTTCCGGCACTCATCTATCAGAATCCGCAGGGGCGGTGTTGAGATCCACGTGGATCCCTGGGGGGTCACGGAAAAAGGCGATGCGGACTACATCCTCCTTACTCATCCTCATTACGATAACTTTTCCGAGGAGGACATCGCCCGGGTCAGGGGCGAAGACACGGTCGTCGTGGCCCCGGCTACCATGCGAAAGCAGCTGGGGGACGTTGATCACCTCCTTCGGCCCGGGGACCTCATACAGTTGAATCGCATCGATATTCTTGCTGTGCCGGCTCACAATCAGACCCAGAAATTTCACCTCGCCGAAGCGGGATGGTTGGGTTTTGTGTTTACGCTGGACAACGTCACCTACTACCACTCCGGCCACACCGACCCCCTGGAATCCATGGCCGGGATCCGGTGCGATGTGGCTCTCATCCCCTGCTGTTCCGATTACACCATGGGACCTGAGGAGGCCGCCGGGGTAGCTGAGGCTTGCGGCGCTTCGGTCCTGGTGCCTCTCCATTGGGATGACAGTCCCGACGGACCGGCGCGGGTCAAGGAAATCGCGGGTCTCTTCTCAGGAAAAGTAGAAATACTCGAACGGACGACATGAAAACCACTCCGGGAACAAACCGAACTTCCTTTCTTCTCTTCGTCACCTTTCTTCAGCTGATCCCAGGATCCCTCGAGGCCCAGATGACGCCCTCGCCTCGTCCGACCACCCTTGCTGGCCGGTCCACCGTCTACGCCCCGAATGGGGTGGCAGCCACTAGCCAACCACTGGCGACCGCCGCGGCGCTTAAAGTCCTCCAGGACGGAGGTAATGCCTTCGCCGCGGCCGTTACCGCGGCTGCCGTTCTGAACGTGGTTGAGCCGCATATGACGGGCATGGGTGGGGATGTCTTCGCTCTGTTCTGGTCGGCTCGGGAGCAGAAACTAGGAGGGCTGGACGCCAGCGGGCGGGCCGGTTCCCTGGCCACAGCCGAGGCCATCCGGGCCCTGGGCATGGAAGACGTTCCCTATCGCGGTGCCCGGGCCGTGACGGTCCCCGGTGCATTGTCGGGATGGTCGGCCCTCCTGGCGGAGTACGGAACGCTCACACTGGCCCAAGCCCTGGCACCGGCCATAGAAATCGCTGAGACCGGATTCCCCGTGACCCCGATCATCGCCCGCCAATGGAGGGGCACCGCCAGAGTCCTTCAGAGAGATCCGGGTGCCACCGCCACGTTCCTCATGGATGGCCAACGGAGTCCTTCCGCTGGGGAGTGGTTCCAAAACCCCGACATTGCCGCCTCGTTTCGAACGGTGGTCCTGGAGGGTCCCGGCGCTCTCTACGGAGGGGCTCTGGGTTCCAGGATCGTCGAAGAGGTGCAGGCCCAGGGAGGTTTCCTTACCCTGGACGACCTCCGAGACCACCAGCCCGAGTGGGTGGAGCCGATTTCCGTAGATTTTCACGGATACCAGGTTTGGGAGCTCCCACCAGCAGGGCAGGGAATCGCAGCACTGGAGATGCTGAAAATCCTGGGCCCCGTGGATTTGGAGGCCATGGGTCACAACTCGGCGGACTACATACACCACATCGTCGAAGCCAAGAAGTTGGCCTTTGCCGACCTGGCCCGGTACATCTCCGACCGAAATCACCTCGAAGGGGATCCGACAGCGCTGCTGGCCGACGACTATATCGACAGCCGCAGGGCCCTAATGGACCCGAACCGGGCAGCCGACCGGGTGGACCCGGGAAGACCATTCGACAGTGGAGAGACCATCTACCTCACGGTCGCTGATCAGGAGGGAAACATGGTCTCCTTCATCAATAGCGTCTTCGAATACTTTGGGTCGGGGGTGGTGGTACCCGGTACGGGGTTCGTCCTCCAGAACCGAGGGGCCGGGTTCACTCTTGATGACGGACACCCGAACCAGATTGCGCCTCGAAAACGACCGTTCCACACGCTCATTCCCGGCTTTGTCACCAAAGACGACGAACCCCTCCTCGCCTTTGGTGTCATGGGAGGATCCATGCAGCCCCAGGGGCACACCCAGCTCCTTCTGAACCTCCTGGTATTCGGCATGGATCTCCAGGAGGCCATCGACGCCCCACGCATAAGACATATGGGCGGTACTCGCATTGTCCTGGAAGCCCCCATCACCGACGAGGTCCGGCTCAGGCTGTGGGAAATGGGGCACTCCATCTCGAACGGCGGGTCCTTCGGAGGCGCCCAGGCCATCTTACGTCTTCCCAGAGGCTGGGCGGCAGGGTCCGATCCCCGAAAGGACGGGATGGCCGCGGGACATTGAGGGCGAACCGTTGTTCGCAGGGCATTGGAGCTCCGGAAAGGCACCGGTCATCCCGTTCCATCGGCTGCCCGAGGGGTTCCTCCGCTTCCTCGAGGATCCTCCCGATCCCCCGGCCGTTCCCCGTCCATCGGCCACCTTGGTCCTCCTGCGGGAGGGTAGGGGTGGCATGGAGGTTCTCCTTCTGAAGCGGAGCCCCACGTCGGGGTTCATACCCGGCGCCTGGGTTTTCCCCGGCGGAACGGTGGATCAGAGCGACAGCGATCCCAACCTCGCCAAACAGGTCCACGGCCTCACCCCGGAAGGCGCCCGCGAACGCCTCAATCTCAAGGGTCCTGCCCTTTCGGCTCTTGCGTATTGGATCGCTGCTATTCGGGAAACGTTTGAAGAAACCGGGATCCTTCTTTGCAGAGAGGGGCCGGCCCACGCTTCCCGGGACGCCGCGTCCCGGACCACAGGACCTACCCCTGACGCCGTCGGATCCGCCCGATCCGCCCTCGTGAGTGGAGAAGCCGGATTCTTGGAGACCCTCCAGGAGCTGGAGGTGGAGCTGGACGCCGGCGCCCTGGCCTACTTCGGCCATTGGCTCACGCCCAGTTGCGAGCCGCGGCGTTATGAGACCCGGTTCTTCGCCGCTGCCGTCTGTCCGAACGCTGCGGTGACTCCCCACAAGACCGAGATGGAGGATGCCCTCTGGATCACGCCGGCCGATGCCTTGGCCAGGAATCGGCAGGGAGCCTTTCCTCTCGTCGTTCCCACACTCTACACCCTGGAAGAGTTGACACCATTTACCACACCAGACGAGGCCCTCGATTTCCTGGAAGGCAGACCCGTGCCCCTACGCCTACCCAGGCCGGAACGGGCTGAAGGCGGGGTACTCTTTCGCATCTCGAGCTGACGGAAAAGCAAGAAGAGCCCTCCCGTCAAACCGCGGGGCCGCCCCGCCTCCGAACCATCCCTATGGATCAGGCCCCGGCTCCCCCCTGCCCCCCCGCCAGCCTTTCCGCAAGGATGGTCGATACGTCGGTGATGGTGCTCTCCTCGTCCTTCATGACCCCCAGCATCCGATGGCACCCCGGGCATCCCGTCACGATGTTCTTTAGACCGGTAGCCTGGATCTGCTCCCACCGCTTCTGGTTCACCTTTGCTGGAGAATCCCAGAGGAATCCGCCCCCTCCACCACCACAACAGGTAGTGGGGAAACCGGCGGAACTGGCTTCCGGGTTTTTGAGGGTCACACCGGCCAATCCCAGAAGGGCGGTCATCTCCCGGTCTTCGGCGTTGTGAAACACCTTGCAGGGAGTGTGAATCACAGCCGTCCAAGGTTTGGCCTCCAAGTCGAGCCGCCCGGACCGAACCAAATGGGCCAGGTAAGGAGTATGGAGACGGACATTTGAGAAATCGGCACCAAAAGCCCTGTACTGGGTTTGGATCGTGTCCCTGCAGTGAGGACAGATGGTGAGGATGGACCGCTCCTGGGTTCCTCCCAGAGTCTCCGTGAGAAACTCGATCCGATCCTGGGCCCAGAGAGGCCAATCCTCCATCAAGCCACCCCCGTGTAGGAGCCCTTCTCCCCAGCACTGTTCTTCGGCCAGAACCCCCCACTTGATTCCGGCAGCATTCAGCAACCTCGCCGTGGCCAGCACCACGGGCTGAACCTCGGGACTGTTCCCACCCTGGCAACCCAACACGAAGAGCAGGTCGTGTTCCGCAGCATCGTAGATGGGGAGGTTGTTCTCCCTGATGAAGCGCGTCCTCTCGCTTCCGTCCACGCCGAAGATATTCCCTGACCCGGCCAGCGCTTTCATTGCCGTGTCCCTGAGGGCCCGCGGCGGATAGAGGCCTTCCAAAGTGAGCCGGCCACGGATCTCCAGGGCGTTCCGGCCAGGCCTGCACCCCGTGGGGCAGGCGACCTCGCAGGCCCTGCACTGGACGCAGGTAGCCGCCACATCTGCGTCGATCTGTTTCGCGAGCTCATCGCCCGTCAACGCCGGGTTTTGCAGAGCCAGGACAAAGTGGTCCCGGGGTAGCAAGTCGGGTCCGGCCGGGCAGGCGTCGTTGCACCGCCCACACTGAATGCATGCGGTCTGATCGAAGAGAGCCCCGAAGCCGAAGTCCGCCACGCCACCCGGCATTCCCAGCCGTTCGTACTCGGCCTCCAACCTGGACTCGTCCTCAAGGTCCAGGTCCAGGTCGTTTCCGAAGACCGGTCGGTCCGTGGGTTTCTCCGTCATGTGCTTCAGGACCACGTTCACCGGAGCCATCACCAGGTGGAGGTGTTTCCCATGGGCAATGACGGCCGGGAAGACTGCCAACACCAGATAGTGGCCCCACCAGTTCGTAAGGCCTGCAGCCGATCCCGCCACCACCACCTGCTCCAGAAGGTGGGTGATCATGAGGAGCCCGATGAGACCAAGGATGATCCCCGACTCCAGGGGATGGGTCATCTTCTCCCGCTCCACGAGATACCGGCGGACCACCAGGAACACGACGGCCACCAGGACGACGATGGCCACAACGTTCAGGAGGCGGTTGTACCAATCGGGAGCCTCAACATCCATCCCGAGCCCGGCCAGGACATAGAGAACGCTCTTGAAAAGAAAGGCCAAAAGACCGAAGAAGAGAGGGAGGTGGAAAAGGCCCACCCAGGGACGGTTCCTCAGAACCACGTTCTGGGAGAGGACCTCCCAGAGGCCCGGGAAGAAGCCACCCGGATTATTGATCTCCAGGTCGCCCCTCTTGGGCCAGACATGCCCCAACCGCTGGGTCCAGATGACGTATCCGAACGCCACCACACTTCCCAGAAGAACCAACGCCACCAGAATCGGCTCGATCCAAGCCATCTGAGTCCCTCCTGAAACCGTCCGAATGGGAGCCCGCTCCAGAGTCGGCGCCCGCCCAACCCGGGCCAGGTGGCGGATCCAGCCTACCTGACCGGGGTAAGGGAGAAGCCCCAATCGCATTACCTTAGCCAAAAGCTGGCAT
The DNA here is from genome assembly GCA_039589815.1 of Gemmatimonadota bacterium. Classification (GTDB taxonomy): domain Bacteria; phylum Gemmatimonadota; class Gemmatimonadetes; order Longimicrobiales; family Gaopeijiaceae; genus JABDNZ01. The sequence continues at coordinate 9,446 of JBDHGR010000124.1, forward strand.
CTCTGCACGGCCTCGGAACCGTCCAACGCAGGTCCAGCTTCGGGAGCGCGTTCCTCTTATGCCTTCTTCCAGACCCTCGACTGTCGGCGAACTCAAAGCCTCCGGCCATAGGACCCTTCCCGTAAAGGACGAACTCCGGAAAAACCTGGTCCGAAAGCTCCGGGCCGGAGGCGAGCTGTTCCCCGGCATCGTCGGGTATGACAACACGGTGGTTCCCCAGCTGGTGAACGCCGTCCTGGCCCGTCACGACTTCGTCCTCCTGGGCCTGAGGGGACAGGCGAAGAGCCGGATTCTGAGGCAGCTCGTGGAGCTCCTGGATTCGGAGCTACCCATTCTCGCCGGGAGCGAAGTAAACGACGACCCCCTTTGCCCCATATCCAAACAGGGGCGGCTTCTCATGGAAGAGATGGGGGACGAAGCTCCTTTGGAGTGGATTTCCAGGGAATACCGATACGTGGAAAAACTGGCCACGCCCGATGTCACCATTGCTGACATGATCGGAGATGTGGACCCCATCAAAGCAGCGCGAGGTGGACATATTCTGGCTGACGAGCTCACCATCCACTACGGGCTCCTCCCGAGGGCGAACCGTGGCATCTTCGCCATCAACGAGCTTCCAGACCTTGCGGGCAAGATCCAGGTCGGACTCTTCAACATCCTTCAGGAGGGCGACGTCCAGATCAAAGGATACCCCATCCGATTGCCTCTGGACGTATACATGGTCTTCACGGCGAACCCTGAGGACTACACTGCGCGGGGAAAGATCATCACCCCCTTAAAGGATCGGATCGGTGGGGAGATTCGTACTCACTATCCGTTGGAGGTAGCGACGGGCGTCGCTATCACCCAACAGGAAGCCTGGGTCGAAAGGCAGGAGCTCCCTGTCCACATCCCCGACTTCATGGAGGAAGTCGTGGAGCGGGTGGCCTTCCTTGCCCGGGCGGACACTAGAATCGATCAACGGTCCGGAGTAAGCCAGCGACTACCCATCACTCTCACCGAGAATCTGGTATCCAGTGCCGAAAGGCGTGCACTCCTCCTGGATGAGACCGACGTGGTCCCGCGAATTGCAGACCTCTACGCAGCTCTCCCTTCCATCACAGGGAAGATGGAGCTGGAGTACGAGGGGGAACTTCACGGCGCCGAGAAGATCGCCCGGGAGCTCATCACCGCTTCGGCGGGCCTTACCT
>JBDHGR010000125.1:0-11941 GCA_039589815.1 Gemmatimonadota bacterium
AAGCCCTCTGGCGATCCCGGACTGATTCGTGACCACAACCAGTGCGAAGCCAGCGTTCCGAAGAAGTGTCAGGGCCTGGACGGTGCCTGGGATCAGCTCGACCCCATCCGGGTCAGCCAGGTACTCGGCTTCCTGGATCAGGGTGCCATCCCGGTCCAGGAAGACGGCGCGTCGCAGGGGCGGATCGTGAGCGGGCACCCGGGCCTCATCCACGGACGCGGAGATCCTTATCGGGCACGGAGAGCCGCCTTCAGGCCCGAGAGCACCGTCTGGTCTTCGGAAGAATCCACGGTCCTCAGGTCCAGAATTACCTCCTCATTCTCGACTCGGGCAACGATGGCGGGGGCCTGACTTCGCAGGCCCTGGGTCAGGGCCCTGGCAGGGGTTTCGGCGCTCTTGATCCGGACGGTCCATGTCGTGAGATCCACCCCCGGACACGTACCACCTCCCACAACCCCGATTCCCCGGGTGACCTGCACGTCGAGATCCTCATCCCCGAGACTTTCCGCCAGCTTTCTGGCCCGGGCTTCCAGCTCATCCAGCGGCGCAGCCAGCATTCTCAGTGCAGGAATCTCCCTGACGGCTTCCTCCGGATCCAGATAGTGGCGCAGGGTGGCTTCCAAGCCTGCCAGGGTCACCTTGTCCACTCGGAAGGCCCTGCAAAGCGGGTTCTTCCGCATGGCCGCCACCACCGCTGCTTCACCGAGAATGATCCCGGCCTGGGGCCCACCCAGGAGCTTGTCTCCTGAAATTGCCACCGCCTGGGCGCCACCCCTGAGGCTCTCCGGAGCCCTGGGCTCCGGCGGTAGTCCCAGCCGTCCGGGGTCGGCCAGGAGTCCTGACCCCAGGTCGTGGAACAGGAAGAGGCCTGCCTCCTTCGCCAAGGCGGACAGCTCGGGAATCGTGGCCTCTTCGGTGAACCCTGAGATCCGGAAGTTGGAGCGGTGGACTTTGAGAATCGCGGCCGCGTCAGCGTTCTGAATCGCCTCCCTGTAGTCTTCGAGCCGGGTCCGGTTGGTAGTCCCTACCTCCCGCAGGGCCGCACCGGACCGGGAGAGCATGTCCGGGATCCGAAAGCCCCCACCGATTTCCACCAACTCCCCCCGCGATACCAAAACCTCTCGTCCAACTGCCATGGAATTCAAACCCAGAACCACGGCGGCGGCGTTGTTGTTCACGACCAGAGCGTCCTCCGCCCCTGTGAGTTCCTTCAGGAGATCCACGCAGTGGAGGTACCTGGAACCCCGCTCTCCAGCCTTCAGGTCGAATTCGAGGTTGGAGTAACCCCGCCCGGCCCTGGCCATGGCGGTCCTGGTCGCCTCGGATAGCGGAGCCCGGCCCAGGTTGGTGTGGAGAACAACCCCCGTGGCGTTGATCACGCCCCGGAGAGAGGGAAGGTCGCGAACCAGGAGGAGGTCCTCCACCCGACCCGCCCACTCATCCTCATCGGGAAGGCCGGCGGGCCCCCCTTCCCTTCCCATTTCCCCACGCACTAAGACCAGGACGTCCCGAACCGCGTCGACCACACGCCCTCGAGGATGCTCTTCAAGGATCGACCGGAAAGGCGGGGAGGCCAGAAGAACGTCGACGCCCGGAAGGTGCCGCCGCGGATCCGTCATGGTCGTCGCCGGCGGAGCCAGGCTGGGGTGGGCGCCCGACTCGGGTCACCCGTCAGGCCATCGTTCGGCGGGTGGAGAATCACCCTCCCGCTGCCCAGAGGTCCAGTGGTGGTATCCGGCGGCATCACCGTTCCGGTGTCGGGGGGAACGACTGTTCCGGTGTCGGGAGGCACCACCGCGGTATCTGAAACGGCTAGAGCCGTATCCGGAGGCTCCCAGACAAAGGCTGCCTCTCCGCCTCCACCACCCAACCCGTTGATGTTCTCAACCCCCGCCACCACGGCCTGGTAAGGTCGGTTCGGGAGGAGTGGCTGGGCGAGGCGGGCAAAAAACTCCTGCTGCGGGAGAATCGGCGGCGGTTCCACAGGACCCACCGGAACCGGAAGACCGGCGGGCGCCCCAGCGGCCGCCTCCGGCGGCTCCTCCGTGGGTGCCAACATGCCACGAATACGGTCTAGTTGAGTCCCAACCGTATCCGCGGCCAGAGTGTCGCCCGCAGCCTGAAGGTCGCCCAGGACCTGGGCCAAGGTATCGGCAAGGGCTTGCAGTGAGTCGGTCATGGCCAGGCGTTGCTCCTCCCTTGCCACGGAATCGGCGACGGCCCGGAGGGAGTCGACCTGCCGCGGCCACAGGAGAAGACTATCACCCGTTGGGGGGGCGATCACCACCTGAATGGAGTCCAGGGAGTCTTCGGCGTCCATGTAGTCGTCGAAGGAGATGCGGACCAGGGCCGAGTCCAGCGCTTCCACCCTTATGAGGCGGGATGGCGTCGTGTCGGGACGCAGGAGCGTCACCTCCCGGAGGATGAGGGTGTCGGCCTTGGGAGGATCGAGGCCCAGGGCGAGGGAATCGGCGGAGCCCTGTAGCTCCCTGAAATCCCGTTCGTCGTTTCTGTTTACATCCTCGTAGAGGGCGATGTCATAAGCCCCCGCCGGGAGGTACCGAAGGGCGAATACCCCAGCCGAGTCGGAGACGGCAACGTAGATCGGCGGCTCCTCAGTCTCTTGTTCCCGGGCCTCGACCCTGACCCCTCCGACCACCTCACCCGTGATCCTGTCTTTGACGATTCCGGCAACCACATTGGTCTCGTAGGGGGCACCTGTGTCGAAGACCAGCTCGAACGGTCCTTCAAGAGTGTTGTTGAAGAGATCTTTCAGCGTGGGGAGCAGTCGGACACGATAGACGAGACCGGGTTTAAAACCCCCGATGACGTCGATCTCCAGCCCTGAGCGAGTGTGCTTCACCCTGTGATCCCCGGTGAACGGGGAGACCAACACGGCGTTTTCCAGCCTACCCTCAGTAGGGCGTTCACTGATTCGTTCGCTGAAGACGATCTTGACCGGGTCCCTGGTAGGCTCGATGGTCTCGAAGGTGTCGGGCCAGGTAGAGGCGATCATGGGCGGAATCACATCCCGGGGACCTCCACTGGGGCCAACAGGACGCGCGCAAGCACCTGATCCGACCACCAGCCCAAACCAAACGGCCGCCGTCACCCAGGTCCAACCCATCTTGATTGATCTCATGGTCCTCTGCGCGGGCTCATGGTACCCGCCAATGTGGCTCCTCATGGTCGCTGGAAGACCTTCAGCTTCTCCTGGAGTTTTCCCATCTGCTCCTGGAAGCTGGCCTGCTTTTGACGTTCGCGGGCGACCACTTCCTCGGGCGCCTTACTCACGAAGGCCTCGTTCTCTAGTTTACCCCGGACCCCCTTCAGTTGCTCGGATAGCCGTTGGATCTCAACCGAAAGGCGCTCTCGCTCCTTCTCCAGATCGACGACTCCCTCGAGGGGCAGGAAAAGTTCGGTTCCGTTCTTGAGAACGCCGTGGGCTCCGGCCCTGGAGGCCCTCCCGCCAGGGCCCGTGGCTTCCACCGGTTCTCCTGCCCCCGAATCCATGGTTAGGGTACCGACCCGGGCCAATCTTCGGATGGAGGAGTCTTCAGAAATCAAGGCTTCCTGGAAGGAAGGCGGGCTCCCGGTGAGAGCAACCTCCACTTCCGCCCCTTCCGGCACGCCATATTCCTTTCGCAAGCTTCGAACCTGGGTGATGAGCTCCTGGACCGCCTCCAGCTGCCTTTCCGCTTCAGGGTCGTCCAGGGCCGTATCCTTGGTGGGCCAGGAGGCTGAGATGAGCGACTCGGGCCGCTGGGCTCCTTCAGGCCATGGGAGCTTCTGCCAGAGCTCCTCCGTGACGAAGGGAATGATGGGATGGAGGAGCCTCAAAATCCCATCAAAAGCGGTGACAAGAGTGGTCCTGGCGGCCTGTTTGCTTCCCTCTTCGGCATCCTCCCGAAGCCTGGGTTTCACCAGCTCCAGGTACCAGTCGGCCAGTTCCCCCCAGAAGAAGTGGTAGGCTTTTTCCGCAACGTCGTGGAGACGGAACTTCTCCAGTTCCTGGGTGAGGCTCTCGGCCGTGGCCGAAAGTCTGGAGAGAATCCAGCGGTCCGAGAGCTCCAGGTCGTCCTTCACCGCGGAGAGGGGTTTGATGGGATCGTCCCCCACCGTCATAAGCGTGAAGCGGCCGGCGTTCCAAACCTTGTTTGCGAAATTTCGTCCTGGCGCGAACGAAGCTTCAAGGTCATCGGGATTCAGCTGAATGTCCGTGCCCACCGCCGCACCGGAGATGACCGTGAAACGAAGGGCGTCAGCGCCGAACTGGTCCACCACCTCCAGGGGATCGATTCCGTTCCCCAGGGATTTGGACATCTTCCGCCCCTCGGTGTCCCTGACGGTGGCGTGGAGGTACACCGTGCTGAAGGGCGCCTCCCCCATGAACTCGTAGCCGGCCATGATCATCCTGGCCACCCAGAAGAACAGGATCTCCGGGGCCGTGGAGAGGACATGACCCGGGTAGAAAGCTTTCAAATCGTCTGTCTTGTCGGGCCAGCCGAATATGGAGAAGGGCCAAAGCCATGATGAGAACCAGGTGTCCAGGACATCAGGATCCTGCTCAAGGGCCGCGCTCCCACAGGCGGTGCAGGCCGCCGGATCGTCCCTTGCGACGATGGTCTCACCGCAGTCCTGGCAGTACCACACGGGGATCCGGTGTCCCCACCAGAGTTGCCGGGAAATGCACCAGTCCCTGATGTTTTCCATCCAGTGCTCGTAGACCTTCTGCCACCTCCCGGGAACAAAGGTGACCGTCCCGTCCTGCGAAGCCTTCAGGGCCGGTTCGGCCAGAGGTTTCATCTTCACGAACCACTGTTCGCTCAGGCGGGGTTCCACCACCGTGGTGCATCGGTAGCAGCGGGGGATGCTGTGCGTGTGGGGGTCCTCACCGCCGTACAGCCCCTGATCCTGAAGGGCTTGGACGACGGCCTTTCTGGCGTCGAACCGGTCCATCCCCTGGAAGGCTTCCGGGGCGTTTTCCCCCATCTTGGCCTCGGGCGTCATGACGTCCAGGAGAGGCACTCCGCTCCTCTGGGCCATATCGAAATCGTTCGGGTCGTGGGCGGGCGTGACCTTCACCATCCCGGTGCCGAAACCCCGGTCCACGTATCCGTCGGCGATAATGGGGATTCTGCGGCCGGTGAGGGGCAGATCCACTTCACCGCCGACGAGACCCTTGTAGCGTTCGTCGGCAGGGTTCACCGCCACCGCCGTATCGCCCAGCATGGTCTCGGGGCGGGTTGTGGATACAGTCAGGTACCAACGGCCGTCGGGAAGCTGGCCGAGGGCCTCGGGCTCGATCCCTCCGCCGGCGGTGCGGTCGCCGCCTTCACCTTCATCCTCTTCGGGAGCCCCGACACCGCCTGCCTCCGCCTTTACCGCCGCCACCGCCTCAAGGGCAGCGGCCGCAGCCTCGGCCAACTCCGGTGCCAGGGGATACCGCAGGTGGAACAGACGCCCGTCCACCTCCTCCCCTTCGGCTTCCTCGTTGGACAGAGCCGTGAGACAGCGAGGGCACCAGTTGATGATGTACTCGCCCCGGTAGATGAGGTCTTTCTCATAGAGGTGGACGAAGACTTCCCTGACGGCCCGGCTGAGGCCGGGGTCCAGGGTGAACCGCGTCCGGTCCCAGTCGCAGGTACATCCAATGGCCTTCAGTTGGTCCAGGATCGCGCCACCGGTCTCCCGCACGAATTCCCAGGTGCGGGCTACAAAGGCCTCCCGGCCCAAGTCCTCCCTGGTCTTTCCTTCATCCGCGATGAGACGCTCCACCACGTTCTGGGTTGCGATCCCTGCGTGGTCCGTTCCTGGTGCCCAGAGAGAGGCCCTTCCCTGCATTCTCCGCCACCGGATGAGAACGTCCTGGATCGTGTTGTTGAGGCCATGCCCCATGTGGAGGACCGCCGTCACGTTGGGCGGCGGAATCACGATGACGAAGGGGTCACGGCCTTCTTCCAGAACGGTGGACGGATGAACAGTGAACTCGCCGCTCTCCATCCACCGGGAATAAAGGCGTGGTTCAATGGCTTTGGGGTTCAAGCGGGGATCCAACTCGATGGACACGGTTTCTCCAGTGTCGGCCTGCTCGGCGTTATGCTTCGGGAAACGGGTCCGCTCCTCCCGGAATCCCTCCGGGAAGAGCGGAGAATCTTAAAGATGACCTGAAGCCCCGGGGGGCGTCAATTTGGCTCCGGGAAACCTCCGCCCCCGGTTCGGGTCGTGTCGGGTTTTCGTTCCGCGTTCATGCGCTCCCGAATCGCCTTATCCCGGTCCTTCCAGGTCCGAAGCAACTCCCCCGTGACGGCCCCCCGTTCGATCTCCTCCCAAGCCCATAACCGGTCCTGGGCCCGCTCCCGGTCGTGGGCCGACATGCCGAATCCAAAAGGCATGGGAAGAGTCAGATCTCCCAGGTGGATCTTTCCTGGAGAGACTCCCCACCTCTTCCCTTCTTCGTCGGTATAGGTCCAGTCCGTGGCCCGCCGTTCAAGCTCAGCGGCCATGGCCGCCGAGTCATTCATGGCCTCGAGCTCGGCAGCGAGTTGAAGGCGCATGACCTCTTCACGGCTGAGAGCCGTCCGTTCCGGGGCCACCGGAGCCCAGTAACGGAGATCTCCCGGTTTTGGGCGGATCCTCTCGGCCGCCGTGGGTCCGAGGGGGCCTTCGGTGGGCGGTTCCAGTCCCGGGGCGGCCTCGATCCCGGTTGGCCTTATCTGCACGGGAATGATGGGGATCTCCGGATCGGGCTCTTCCTCGGGAGGCATCGGGTCCTGCTCCGGATCAGGCGGAAGTTCGACGAGATTCACCAATTCCGTTCCGGGAGGGATCAGCGGTTGTAGGAAACCCCCGTACTCCGAGTCGGCTGCTGGGATACCGGAGAAAAAGCTGGGATAGAGGACGATGGCGACGACATGGACGACGACGCTGACTCCAAAAGCGATCCGACGCGCCCCACGATACCGGGTCCGGGGATCAAACCAGTCCGGTAACCCTGAATAGGGAGATTCGAATGCGGAAGGGCGGTCGTTCATCGTGTGTCTACTAACCCCACCTCCAGAGCCGGTTCCCAGGGGACCGGGCGCAGAACCCTATGGTAGGAGCCGCCCGAGGCGGGAGGCAGCCAGCCGTAACCGGTCTTCGGACGTCGTGAGGGCGATGCGGAAGAAACCCTCTCCAGCCTTCCCCATGGAGCTCCCAGGCAGGACAATAACCCCCTCTTGCTCCAGGGCCCGGCGGCAGAAGTCCATGGACGCCTCACTGGTTGGGACGGGGACCCAAAGGTACATGGTTGCCTTCGGTTTCCGGACGTCGAAGCCCTCGTCCAACAATCCCTCCACCGATGCGTCCCGTCGCCTACGGAAGGTCTCGATGTTGGAGGGTACCCATTCGTCCCAGGATCGGAGGGCCGCAGCGCATGCCGCCTGGATCCCCAGAAAAGCCCCCGTATCCATGAAACTCTTCACCTTGGCGAGAATCCCCACCAACGCGGCATCACCCACGGCCCATCCCATCCGCCACCCCGTCATGTTGAACGTCTTGGAGAAGGAGTGGAATTCCAGGCTCACCTCCCGCCCCCCCTCGATCTCGAGGATGCTCGGGGGCCGGTATCCGTCGAACGCCACCTCGCTGTATGCGTTGTCGTACACGAGAAGCAAGCCGTGGGTGTGGCAGAACTCCACGGCCTCTTTGAGGTAGTCCCGTGGGGCAAGCGCGGTGGTGGGATTGTTGGGATAGTTGAGGTACAGGATTTTGGATCGAGCCACGCTGCCGGGCGGCAAATCCTCCAGCGGAATCAGGAAATCGTTCTCGCGCCTCAAGGGCACCAGAATCGGATCTCCCCCAGCCAGCCATACCCCCCCCTTGTACGGTTGATAACCAGGATCTGGAATGAGGGCCGCATCCCCGGGATTCAGGAAACCGAAAGGGAGGTGGGCTATGCCGTCCTTGGAACCAATGAGCGGAAGGAGCTCCGTTGCGGGGTCCACTTCCACACCGAACCGCCGCTTCATCCAGGCGACCACCTCAAGCCGGAAGGAGGCCAGGCCGAGGTTGAAGGGATACCGTGACATGGCCGGGTCCTCCACCGCCTCCTGGAGGCCCCTGATAGCCGCCGGAGGAGGGGCAAGGTCGGCGTCCCCCGCGCTGAGGTCGATGACGTCCACACCCTCTTCCAGAAGCCGACGGCGGGTTTCCGGAATCCCAGCCAGTGGATAGGGAGGAAGGCCCCGGTACCGATCGCTCGTTTCGGGATGCATGGCCTAATCCTCCGTCGAACCGACCACAGGATTGGTCAGCGTGCCGATACCGAGCAGCTCCACCTCCACCACGTCCCCGGGAGCGAGGGGACCGACCCCTTCCGGCGTCCCCGTAGCCAGGACGTCCCCGGGTTCCAGGGTCATGATCTGGGACACATAGGAAATCAGGAACGGGATGGAAAACACCATCTGCTCCACACTTCCCCTCTGTCGTTCCCCGCCGTTCACGCGGGTCACCACCGCCAATCGATCGAGGTCCACATCCTGAATCGGCACCATTTCCCCAAGAGGACAGAAGGTGTCGAAGCCTTTCGCTCTACTCCACTGGTTGTCCTTCCTCTGTAGATCCCGGGCGGTGACATCGTTTACCGGTACGATCCCGTCCACGAACTTCCAGGCGCCGGATTCTGAGACCCGGGAGGCCCGGCGGCCGATGACCACACCGATCTCCCCCTCGTAGTCCACCCGACCGACCCCAGGTGGAAGAAGGATGGGTTCCCCCGCGGGGATCAAGGCTGACGGCGGTTTGAGGAAAAGGAGGGGCTCTGAAGGGACTTCGTTTCCCATCTCTGCGGCGTGGGCAACATAGTTTCGTCCAACACACACGATCTTCGACGGACAGGGGAAGGGGCTCATGGATTCCCTTTCAGGTCAGACAAAAAGAAGAAAAGCGCCCACGCCCGGCTGGGAGGCCCGTACCCAGGCACAGGAGTGAGGCGCCGTTGAAGCCGGCTGTCCCCATTCGGGAAGGCGTCAGTCTTCTGCAGGACGGGTATGGATCACGGTCCCGAAGAAAGCGCCGAGGCCGGCAACCCCCAGAAGCGTTCCGATCACGGCCCACCAGAGGCCCAGGTCCGAGTTCCCAAGAAACCAGTTCTGGACGGCGCTGGTGTAGGCCAACCACGCGAGGACTGCGTAGGACAAGCCGATAGTGATTCCGATGATGCGTTTCATAGTCGGGTAATCTACGGGCGACCGTAGAACTCCTCCAGTCCACGCCTGAGGTCCACCCAGATTCCCTTCGTCATGGGGGCGGGAGGGAGGGATTGCCGTAGGTACGGGCCGTAGCGGCGGGTGAGGATCCGGTCGTCCAGAACCAGGACGGCGCCGCGGTCGCTTCGAGTGCGGATCAGGCGCCCGAACCCCTGTTTGAGCCTCAGGGCGGCCTCGGGAAGGCTGTATCGCCAGAAAGGATCCTCCCCCCGGGCTTCGATTGCCTCGAGCCTGGCGGCGATGATGGGCTCGGTGGGGACTTGAAAGGGGAGTTTCTGGATGATAAGACCCCGGAGCGGATCTCCCGGAACATCCACTCCCTCCCAAAAGGAGGCTGTGCCCAGGAGAAGGCCTCGACCCGATTCCACGAAGGCCTGGAGGAGCCGTCCCCGAGGGGCTTCCCCTTGGACAAAAAGGGGGAATGATCCCCCTCCGGGCTCCTCCTCCCTCTCGCGGAGGAGTCCGGCCACCCGTCGCAGGGCCAGGTGGGAGGTGAAGAGGAGAAACAACCCCCCGCCCGTCATCTGAGCCATCTCCGCGGCCACTTGGGCCGTTTCCTCCTGGAAGCGGTCCCCTGGGTCCTGCGGGCTTGCCAGATCCGTAGGAACCGCGAGCAGGGCCTGTGTGGGGAAGTCGAAGGGGGAGGGTACTACCTCTTCCTCCAGATCCCGGCCCCAACCTTCTTCTTTCAGACCCGACTCCTCCACCCCCAATCGTGCCCTGAGGTACTCGAACCCGGTCCTCGTGGTGAGGGTGGCGGATGTAAGGACGGTGGTCTCCAGACGCTGAAAGAGGTCCTCCCGCAGGAGTGGGCCCACCTCGATGGGCGCTGCGGCGAGCGCCAGGTTCCAGCCAGGACTCCGGCCGCGGCGTTCCAGCCAGCGAACCAGCGCTGCCCCCTCCTCTCCCGGGTTCAGGACCCGCTCCAGGCCCCGTGCATGATGGTCCATCCTGCTCTGGGCGCTGAAGAGGTCCAGGGTCCGGCCCTCCAGGGCCTCTGCCCACGCCTCATCGTCCTGAATCCGAACCCTGAGCTCTCCGACTTCCCTTCCCAACCGCCCCAGGGCGAAGACAAGGGCATCCATTGCCTCCTGAACCGGCACCCTCTCTCGGGGCTCCAACCGATCCGGGCCTCCCAGTCGAAGCGTCTGGTGGTCCCCTTCCTGGAGGACGTCGGTAAGCACGGCGAGGAAGGGCTCGATTCGCTCCCGGGCCTCCGCCAGGGCCGGGTGCACCCGCTCTTCCATCCGTTTCAGCAGCTCTTTGGCAGTGCCCCGGTCCGGATCGGAGGCAAGATGCAACCTGATGTCGGCCAGGACTCCCTTCCCCCGACGGTCCAGGCGGGAGAGCGCCCGGAAGAGACCCCTCCGGGTCACCTCCACACCCAGATGGTCGGTGGCTGCCTCCTCGGCGTTGTGGGCCTCGTCCAGAATCAGGTGACGATAGGGAGGCAGGACCGCGGCTTGGGTGTAGTTGTTCGAGGCCCTTCGCACGGCCAGATCGGTGAAGAGAAGATGGTGGTTTACCACCAGGATTTCGGCTGAAGCCGCCTCGCGCCGGGCCCTCTGAAAAAAGCACTTCTGGAAGTGGGGACACTGGGTTCTGAGGCAGATGTCGGCGTCGCTTTGGACCTCCTCCCACACCTCCTCAGAAGGAGGAGATGAGAGATCCGAGAGAGATCCGTCTTCCGATGTCTCGATCCACTCCAGGATGCCATTCAGCTCCCCGGAGCGATCCTGTTCGAAGAGGGAGGGGGCGGTGGAGGCGGCCAGATGGGCCCGCCGGATCGACACGTAGTTCCCGCGACCCTTCACCAGGGACCACCTGAGACCCTGTCCAAAGGCCCCCTGGCCCTCCGTAGTCTGCTGAGACCTTCCCGATACCTGCCCAAAAGCCTTCCTCAGGAGGGGCAGGTCACTCCCGACCAACTGCTCCTGCAGGTTGATCGTATTTGTGGAAATGACCGTGCGCTCTTCGTTCCGGAGAGCCCACATGGCGGCCGGCAGGAGGTAGGCCATGGATTTTCCCGTTCCCGTACCGGCCTCCACCAGCCCAACGCCTCCCTCGTTGTACCGCCGGGCCACCAAAAGAGCCATGTCCCGCTGCCCCGGTCGATCCTCGAAGATCGGGTGGGCAAGGGACAAAGCCCCCCCCGGGCCCAGGAATGCCTCGATCTCCTCCGGGTCCAAAGGCTTCACGACCCGGGGCGCCGGTGGTTCCACTACCACGTAAACCTCCGAGGCGTCGTTGTCCACGATGGCCGAACCCAGGCCGGCTTCGAATAGGTTGGCAGCCACAGCCAGGTCGGCCGCCGAAGGCTCCAGATCTCCCGATGGATGATTGTGGACCATGAGGGCGCCCTGCGGAGCTTCCCTTGCCACGGCCAAAACGGCGCCCCGGTTCCCCCGGGCCACGGCCCTGGGGTTACGGAGGGTCCGATCCTCGCCAACTTCCAAGAGGAAGGTGACTTCCCTGCCTTTGGCCCTGCGGATTTCTTCTCGTATGGCTGCGGAAGCTTCCTCCGAGAGGAGGAGGGGAGAAAGTGGGGAGGGACCGGAAGCCTCTGGCGCCATGATGGGGTTATTCGCCCTCCACCAGGCGCTGAACGACCTCGTACGACAGGTTCCGCGGGACTCTGAGACGCCGGGCGACCTCCTTCGCAGCGCGGCTGGGAGAGAGACCGTCGGCCA
>JBDHGR010000125.1:11948-19114 GCA_039589815.1 Gemmatimonadota bacterium
CCAGAAGAGCTTGGGCCAAGGCCCGGGCGGCACCTTCATCCACGGGCCCGACTCCCCCGGGGTCGGGTGCACCGGACACCACCACCACAAACTCTCCGCGGGGTTGGTGTGCCTCGAAGTGGGTCTCTACCTGGGCCAAAGTGCCCCGTACGAACTCCTCGTGGATTTTGGTGAGTTCCCTCGCCACCGCCACAGGTCGGTCCGGACCGCAACCCTCCTGCAGGGCGTCGAGGAGTGCCCTGACTCGTTCCGGAGACTCGAAGAGGACGGAAGTGTCCGGGGATGTCGAGATCCGATCCAGGAGCTCCCCCCTCTCTGGCCCCTTCCGGGGGAGGAACCCGAGGAAGGAAAAACGGTCACCGGAAAACCCCGAACCCACCAGGGCGGCCAGGACTGCAGACGGTCCGGGGATGGGAACCACCGGGACGCCCGCCTCCAGAACCGCCTCCACCAGCCTCCGGCCGGGATCGGAGATCAAAGGGGTACCAGCGTCCGAAACCAGGGCCAGATCTTCTCCCGAGGCCAACCAACCCAGGACCGTTTCGGACCTCGCGGCTTCGTTGTGGGAATGAAGGGAGACCAGGGGCACCTTCACTCCCAGGTGGTTCAGGAGGGTTCGAGATCGCCGGGTGTCCTCCGCCAAGATGCGAGAAACAGATCCAAGTACCTTTTCGGCCCGGCGAGTGAGATCCCCCAGGTTTCCTATTGGTGTGCTGACCAGGTAGAGGGTAGCCATAGGGGAAGGATGGGGGTGAGGGGAGTTCCGGTCCAGAGGGCCGGGTCCATCGAAGAACCGGCCCCGCAGGCGATGCGCCTGGGGGCCGGGCTCACATCGATAAGAAGGACCGGTTCCGAAGAGGGCCGTCTTTAAATGTGCTCGTTGACCTTCGCCTCCAGGAACGGTTTGGGCACGGCGCCGACCACCGTGTCCACATGCTCCCCGTCCTTGAAGAACAGGATGCTGGGGATCGAACGGATCCCATATTTGCTGGCCGTCTGAGGGTTCTGATCTACGTCGAGCTTACCCACCCGCAGACCCTGTTCGGAATACTCTTCGGCCAAATCTGCTACGATGGGTGCAACCATCCGGCAGGGCCCGCACCATGCCGCCCAGAAGTCGATCATGGTGAGCCCTTCAGTGTTTTCAATCTCATCTCCGAAGTTCTGGTCGGTCACTTCGAAAACCATTTCACGATCAGCCATCAAACCTGCTCCTTGTTCATAGTGGCGGCTCTGGATACCATGCCGCCGGGTTCAGGCGTCCTCGGGAGGCCTGCTCGCTCTCACCCAGGCACCGTAAAAGACATGTTTCCTTATCCTTTGGACCACATAGGCGTCGCCGTCACCTCCCTCGAGGAGGCTGTTCCCCTGTTCCAACTCGTAGCCGGGGACTCCTGTTCCCGGGTGGAAGAACTCCCGGGTCAGGGAGTCAGGGTGTTGTTTGTCGGGTCCATCGAGCTCGTCGAACCTCTGGGCCCGGACACCCCTGTGGGCCGTTTCCTACAAAAACGGGGCCAAGGACTCCATCACATCGCGTACCGAGTCCCCGATCTTCCGGTAGCCCTCACCCGGTTGAAGGACGAAGGCCTCGATCTCATCGACGAGGCTCCACGCCTCGGGTCCCGCGGCCACCAGGTTGCTTTCCTCCATCCCCGGAGCACGGGAGGTCTCCTCATCGAGTTGGTGCAGAGCGAGGCGGAAGTCAAAAAAAAACCCCACCCGTAACCTTCCCCAGATCGATTACCTCTACCAACCAACGCCCTTCTTTCGTTTGGACCACGGTAAAGGGCACATCAGGAATGTCCCGTCCCCGGACACGGAGGTTCACCCCGACGCGAGTCGTGGGTTCCTCTCTTCCGGCCACACGGGTATCCGAAACGATCATATAGTCCTGATGCTGCAAGATCTGGGCTATGGCGTCCATCCGCAGCTCCACGTCCTGTAGCGTAGGACACCGGTCGCCTAGTCCAATCCAGGACCCGATTCTTTTGAACATGCAACCGAAAGCCCCTCCGGTTTCGATAGCTGGCCCGTCGGATGTACCGAAAAGCCCTGCCATGGCATGAAGGTCCCTTTCATTGGTCGCTTGAAGGAACCGTTCCACCGACAGCCTTGGTGCCACAGCGGCCATTTCCCCCGAAGTGACAACCCGAGTCGTGGTGCATCCACCCATACTGAGAAGGGGGATGGCTACAAAGAGTAGGCGTTTCATTTCCAGGCCGTGTTAGGGATGGGCTCGAACCTCTCTTATCGACACTGGCAGCATAGGAGCCAGGCGTCAACGGGCATCCTGATCCTCCCCCTGGTCACCTTGTCCCGCCCCAGGTTCGAGAAGGAACTCCAAGGGCCCATTTCCCTCTCCCGGGACCACCCGGACCGTTGTTCCCTCGGCTACCTCCACCTCCAAGAGCTTCAGGGCCAGGGGGTCCTGGATCAGTCGTTGGATGGCTCGTTTCAGGGGCCGGGCGCCATAAGCGGGGTCGTGGCCCTCTCGGGCGATGATGTCCCTCGTCTCCGCGGAGACAACCAGGGTGACGCCGAGGTCATCGGCCAACGCCTGGACTCGGTCCAACTGGAGGTCCACGATGGCCCTCAAGCCGTCTTCGGCCAGGGGTCTGAAAAGAATGACGTCGTCCACCCGGTTCAGGAACTCGGGTCGGAAGTGATGATGCAGCTCGCCCCTCACGAAGGTCTCGACCTCATCCCACTCCGAAGCCTGCGCCCGCTCGAGTATGAACTGGCTTCCGATATTGGAGGTCATGATGACGACGGCATTTCGGAAATCCACGGTGCGGCCGTGGGAATCGGTAAGACGTCCTTCGTCCATGATCTGGAGCAGAACGTTGAACACCTCCGGGTGGGCCTTCTCGATTTCGTCGAACAGTATCACCGCGTGAGGACGTCGTCGGACCGCTTCGGTGAGCTGACCCCCCTCATCGTGGCCGATATATCCAGGAGGGGCGCCGATGAGGCGAGAGACGGAATGCTTCTCCATGTACTCCGACATGTCGATGCGGACCATGGCCCGTTCGTCGTCGAAAAGGAACTCGGCCAGAGCCCGGGCAGTCTCCGTCTTCCCCACCCCGGTGGGGCCCAGAAAAATAAAGGAGCCGACGGGGCGATTCGGGTCCTGGAGCCCCGTCCTGGCCCGTCGGACAGCGTTGGAGACGGCGTCCAGGGCCTCCCGTTGACCGATGACCCTCTTCCCCAGGAGCTCCTCGAGGTGGGTCAAGCGCTGCCGTTCCGACTCCAGGAGCCTGCTCACGGGGATTCCCGTCCACTCTCCCACAACTGCCGCGATGTCGTCGGCGTCCACTTCTTCCTTCAGGAACTTCCCTCCCTCCTGAAGTTCCTCCAGCCTCCCCTCGGCCACCTCCAGAGCCTGCTCAGTGCCCGGGATTTCTCCGTACTGAAGCTCGGCAGCTTTGTTCAGATCCCCAGTTCGGGTGGCGCGATCGGCCTCCAATCGAAGCTCATCGACCTTTTCCTTCAAAGTCTGAATCCTGGTGATGGCTTCCTTTTCGCTCTGCCATCGTGCCTTCATCCCGGCGCTTTCTTCTCGCAACTCGGCCAACTCCTCCTCGATTCCACGCAACCGCTCCCTGGCTGCCGCTCCCTCCTCCTGAGACAGGGCTTGTTTCTCAATCTCCAGCTGGGTAACCCGGCGTTCCACTTCATCGATCTCCTGAGGTAAGGAGTCGATCTCGATGCGGAGCCTGCTCCCAGCCTCGTCGATGAGGTCGATGGCCTTGTCCGGGAGGAAGCGTCCTCCGATGTAACGGTCCGAGAGCCGGGCAGCAGCGATGATGGCGTCGTCTTTGATCCGGACGCCGTGATGCACTTCGTACCGTTCCTTGAGTCCCCGGAGGATCGCCACTGTATCCTCCACGGATGGGGGAGCCACAAATACCGGCTGGAAGCGGCGCTCGAGAGCTGGATCCTTCTCCACGTGCCTTCGGTACTCGTCCAGGGTAGTTGCACCCACCATCCGCAACTCCCCCCGGGCCAACATAGGCTTCAGCATGTTCCCGGCATCAACGGCACCCTCTGCGGCGCCGGCGCCCACTACCGTGTGGAGCTCGTCCAGAAACACGATGTATCGGCCCTCCCCTTCGGCAATCTCTTTGAGTACCGCCTTCATTCTCTCTTCGAACTCCCCCCTGTACTTGGCCCCGGCCAGCATGGCGCCGATATCCAAGGCCACCAGTTTCTTGTTGGCCAGCGTAGTGGGGATGTCCCCGGCGACAATGCGTTGGGCCAGTCCCTCGACGATGGCCGTTTTTCCAACACCAGGCTCACCGATAAGGACCGGATTGTTCTTGGTACGACGGGCCAGGACCTTCACCACCCTCCGGATCTCTTCATCCCGTCCGATGACCGGGTCGAGTTTGCCCAGCCGCGCTGCCTCGGTGAGATCCCGGCTGTACCGGGCCAGAGCCCGGTAGGTGTCCTCGGGTGTCTGGTCCGTCACCCGGTGGGACCCCCTGACACCCTCGAGCGCCTCCCGTAGGTCTTTCCGGTTGGCTCCAGCGGATTGGAGGATTCGACCGGCGTCACCCTTCTCTTCGGTGAGGCCCAGGAGGAGGTGTTCCGTGGAGACGTACTCGTCGTCGAGTGCACGGGCCTCCTCTTCTGCCACGTCAAGGGCCCGGTTCAGATCCCGGGCCAGCGTTGGATCGGATCCCCCTGATACCCTTGCCCGGGAGTCCAAGGATTCATTTGTGCGCTCCCGGATGAGCGCCGGATCAACCCCCAGCTTCTGGAGTATGGGCACCACGATTCCCTCCTCCTGCTCCATGAGAGCGAGGAGAAGATGCACCCCCTCGATCTGAGGGTGTTCTCGCCGCCGACTTTCCTGGGCAGCAGCTTGGATGGCCCCTGAGGCTTTGACCGTGAGTCGGTCCGGATTCAGCATCCCCTTCATTCCCCTTTTAAGCTGCCATACTGGCAGCACTTTTTCTTCTGCCGTTGGGAGTCAACGCCAGAACGGCCGAAAACCCCCGATTGCGGGTTGCAGCCATTTATAAGAATCAAGATCCGGACCAGAAAGGGGGCATTGTGAAAGGCTTGCGTACTCAGCAGGGCAGCAATCACAGGATGCAACACCGGGCGCCCCCTCAGGAGTTTGGGGACGCCCGAAGTGTCAAACACTCCTATCCACTCGGGAGGGCCCGGTGGCTCAACTGTCTCCGGGTGGCACTCCTCCTACCGGGATCTTCACCACCCTGCCTGCAGGAAGGGTCGGGTTTCCTTCAAGACGGTTCAGGAGCCTCACATCATCCGCCCTGCTTGACGCCCCCTCACGGTTCAGAAGAGTGGCTAGATCCACGGCCCTCTGCACCCTGACCACCCTGATGCGGGCAGGCTCCACATCCAGTTTGCTCCTGTCCCGGAGGGTCCGGAAACTCTCGAGAGAGCCCCTGATAGCTCCTCGGCGGTTCGGCCAATCCTCAACGGGACCGAACCCCAGGAACCTCAGCATCAAGCCACCATAGTCCAGGAAGGAAACCCTCCCCTGGAGCACACCATCCTGCGTGGAAATACGGAAGTCTGCCGACGCCGCGGGAATTCCGTTGATCGCCGCGTCGGACGGTTGCCCGGCCTCCATCCCCTCCTGAGCCAGGAAGGTGTTCAGAGCTGCAGCCGGTGTGGCACCCTCGGCCAGGGTCAGGGCCATGACGGCATCCCCCTCGGCAGAGGCAGCCTGGACGGCTTGCTTGGAGTTGGCGGTTTCCCACCCATCGGGAAAGTCGAACTGGAAAGCCATGTCCGGGTGGTAGAAGCGGGGGCCCTCGAAGAAACCTTCTCGAGGGTTCTCGCCATAGGTCATACCATCCAGGCGGGGGAGATACTCCTCCCGCCTCACAAGGGCCGGGTCCAGGGCTACTTCGGCCTCGTCAGCCATCCTGATGATATCCTGCTCTCGGTTCGCCGGATTGGGATGGGTGGACAGCCACTCCGGCGGGCCCCCTCCTCCTCCAGCCGTCACCTGGCCGAGCATTGCCATGACTCCGCTCAGCTGAACCGGATCGTAGCCGACACGGCTCATGTATCGGACCCCCAGCTCGTCGGCCTGACGCTCGTCATCCCGACCGAACTTGAGGAAGAGGAGCTGCATGGAAGCGCTGGCGAGCCCGGCAAACCGCTGAAGCTCGGGTTTTAGGATCATCCCGACCCCCATACCGAGCGTGGCCAGCTGCTGCTTGCTGATCTGACTTACCGAGTGCCGGGCAGTGACGTGTCCGATCTCATGGCCAAGAACGCCGACAAGTTCCGCCTCAGATTCAAAGTGAACCATGATGCCCCGGGTCACGTAAATGTAGCCCCCGGGAAGGGCGAAGGCGTTGATGAGGGGGTCATCCAGAACCCTGAAGGTCCAGGGCAGGCCGGGCCGCTCAGAGCTCGCCGCCAGGGAAGTACCCAACTCCTGGACATAGGCTTGGAGTGATTCATCGGGATAGAGCCCCATGGACGCTACGATCTCCGGATCGGCCTCCTGGCCCATCTGGATTTCCTGCCCCTCGCTCATCAGGGAGAGCTGGCGCCTTCCGGTGGCTGGATTGATGGCACAACCCGCCAACCAGAGGAGTAGAACAACGGGTAAACCGACCTTCGCGGGCTGGCGCATGATTTTACGACTCGTGTTGGGGCGGGTGCCGAGGATATTGAAGAAAAGGTAGAAACATGGAAGGAGACAGGGCAAGAACCCTCTTCTTCTCCACTCACTCATGGACAGGAATCCCGTGAGATTTGTCACTCTTCTTGCTTCAGTAGTCATCTCCTTTCCAACTGCCGGCTGCACCGGCTCCGGCCCTGATGCCGCCGAGACGATCTCCCGCGATGAGTTCGTCCAGGCCTACTTCGCACTCAGAAGGGCGGGCCTCCGGTCTCCCGGGATGGATCTTACCCTGGATGCGCGGGATTCCGTGCTGGCCCACTTGGAACTTACGGAGGCAGACCTCCTGACTTTCGCAGAGGTATGGGGCGCTGAGGGCGAGGTCATGCTCTCGGTGTGGGAAGAAGTCGACAGCCTCATGCAGGCGACTCGGAGTTACCAAGGGGAGGAGCCTGGAGAAGGTGCGGACGATCCCGGCGGGGAGGAGACCGGGAGCTACGAACCCGGTGGCGAGGCCGGTGACCGAAGAGAGGCGGGGAGCCCGTGACCT
>JBDHGR010000126.1:0-9685 GCA_039589815.1 Gemmatimonadota bacterium
GGACGGTACCATGGACCCTGAAGATCCATGCACTCACCACCACCAAAAGGGACAGATAAACCATCAGGACGGCTATCCCTCCGAGGGCCCCGTGCTCGGAGAGTATGTAAACCGAGTATGTGTTTTCGGCGTAGGAAACCGCGGTGGGAACACCGCGACCCAGGACGGCGGTCCCGGCGAAACCAGTGCCTGTGAAATCGCTTGCAGCGTAGGCCCTCCCCCCCCACACCTGGTCCCGAGAGGGGGCCGCGGCGAAGAGTGCCTCACTGGGCCCTGCAAAGGCCAAGGCCTCCTCCAGGAGGTCGGGATCGGACGCAGCGATGCTCCGGACGCTTGCTCGGGTCACGGGCCCGCTCATCCCCGCCACGCGAAGGAGGTCAGTAAAGGCATTTCCCACCCCGCCGAACTCTTCGGAAAAGGTGGCTACATCGGGAGAGTTCCTGAGATCGCCCACGGAGGGGTTGAGAACAGACCAAGCGAAGACGGCGATGGTCGCAGCCACCGCGATGGAGCCTCCCATGAGGACCCTGGGCAACCTGTCGATCCGTGCGGAGAGAAGGACGGTGAGGAACATCGGGAAGAAGAAGACCAGGCCTAATCCGAAATCGAACAACATAAAGACCAGGAGGACCCCCAACGGGATCACCAGGACCCCGAGGGCCTGGATCTGGCTGCGCTTTTCCCCGCCCGCCAGCAATCTGTGACACGCCAGACCAGCCCTGATTGCCAGGAGGAAGAGTACAAACACGAGGGCAAATCTCACGAATGGTGGGATGGCTCGGGCGCTGAGAAACACCAAGATCCCCAGTGCGGCCAGGACCCCCACCCAGCCCATTCCGGAAAACAGGGCATGGCCAACAGAAAGAAACCCGTCATACCCCTTTTCCATGAGGGAACGGTCTTCTTCCCCCCCGGACCTTCGTAGAAGAACCACCCCCACAAACCCAAGTACACCCAGGGCTCCCACCCCCACCGCGGGCCGGGGGAAGAAGGCAAGGACTCCTGCCCCTATCGCGAGAAGGATCAAAACATAGAGACCCCAACCCCGGCGAGCGGGAGAGCGGAAGGCTCCCAGACGGCGAAGGAGGCGATTGGCCCCCAAGAGAGCGAGGAGAGAAGTCACGGGAATGAGGGCCATCCACGGGGCATGAATGGCCAGTGCCAGAACCACAGATCCCGCCGCCGCCAGGGCCAAAGAAAAGGCTGGATTCTCTCCCAGGCCCTCGGCGGTGATGGTGTCGAGAGGCCGCTGGTTTCGGGCGACAGTGGATGCCTGGCGCCGAGTTAATCCCATGGCCAACCAGGCGCCGATTCCGGCAGCGGCTACGACGAGACTCGCACCGACTTCCGGGCGTTGCCAGAGGAGGAGTCCGACGCTCAAGAGCATGAGCAGCAAACCCAACGCTGTTCTGAACCGACCCCGCCTCCTGATCCGAACCTCTTCGGGGCTTCGAGGATCCTTTTGGTCTCGGGCTCCCTGACTCCGCTCGGCGGCACCTGATCCGTTAACCCCAGGAAGGAACAACCTCGACACAGGACGCTCGAGCCACCGTACCAGCCGCCAGAAGGTAGGAGCCCAGCTGGACCAACGGCCGAGGGCCACCAACATCACGGCATATGTGATCCAAAGTCCCACTCCGGTGGCCGCCGCCCGGTCATAGAAGGGCGGCGAGTAGGCCACCCTCAAACCGAGTGCGAGTCTGAGGCCCAGGAACACCAGGAATACGTTCACAAAAGCCCAGGCTGCGGACATGTTCGGTGACGTGGCCTTCCTTCTCTCCCAGATGACCGGGTCTCCCGAGACCGTCGCCAAGGCCCCCAGGATCAGAACGAAGAGGCCGAAGACGGTGACGAATACCGCACTCTGCTGTCCCTGGGCGGCCCGGTGCACCCTCACCAGAACGCCTGCCTCCGGGGAATCCTCCGATGCCGGCAAGGCCGGCACGGGGTGGACCGCTCCGTAGGCGAATCGAGCTTCGTGATCGGCCCCGACCATTCGAACGCCGTCCCGGTCGGTCTCCAATCGGGCGATAAGGGAATACCGAGCCGTGTCCAAGCCAAAACCGCTCAGGTCGAAGTGGGCCTGGGGCGGGGGCAACGGTTTTGTGGAGACAACCGCACAGCGGTGGGTTTCGTCCCCGCATGCTTCCGATGACGGGAGGGCCCATCCGGCAGGCCGGGGGCGCCGAACGAACTGGACAGCAACGGGAGCCGCCACCCGGGAAACCCCCGGGACTCGGTCAAGGACAAAGGCCCACGTCTTACCGCGAGAGCTCACCCAAACCGTGTCCCCTTCCGACACCAAGGGCGGACCGTCCGAACCCAGGGCCTCCCCTTCACCGCGTGAAATCAGCCGATACTCAGGCAGGGCCAAACGGAACCGACCGAGGTGCCGACCCGGCCGGATCCGGGTGAGAACCAGGTCCTGAGCGACGTCCCGATCGGGCAGAGAATCCCATTCCAACTCGGAGAGGGGAATCCCCTGAGAAAGGCGGCGGGAGAGCCGGCGATCCAGGAAGGGGTCGTCCGTGGATAGGGCCCCGCGGCTTTCATCCCAAGCCAACGTTCCCCGCTTCCCCTCCGGGAGAAGCTGGATCTGGAATCCGGGGTCCTCCCCGCCTTCCTCCGGAACGGACCATATACCCCTTCCCAGCTTCGCCCCCAAGGCGGGTTTCGTGACCCTGCCCCACGGCTTCCACCAAACATCCCCAGGCAACCGGAGCATGAACACCTGGTCCAGATGATCGATCACATACTCGTCTGCACCCACCCTCCGGAGGTCGAGCGACCAGCGGTCGAACTGATAGGGTGAACCCTCGAGGCGCACATCCAGGTCCGGGTATCCAACACCCACACGGATTGGGCGGTGGTCGGGATCGAAGTAGACCCCGTGAACCTCCAGGCGCTCGCTTCTTTGGCGATGGGTTTCAACATGGAAGAGGTACAGGTCGAATGAGGAAACTCCCACCAACATGAAGAGGGTGACGCCGAACCAGGAGAGGTTCAGGCTCTTTCTGACCTGGGGAAAAGAGAGGACCGCCAAAGCGAGAAGAAGCGCGAAGAGCCAGAGAGAAAACCAGGGCCAACTGGGCCTATGGCGCGCCAGATAGACCAAAACGAAAACCAAAGCCCCCGCGCCAGCCCAGAAGGCGAGGCGGAATCGGAACCCTCGTTTCCTCAGGATTTCTCCGAAGCGATCCATCTTTTCATCCGCAAAGGAGTGGAGAAGAACTCTTCTCCCTACGGACGCAGATCCGGCGGGTTTCCAGGAGCCGTTCCACCCATCAGCCTGGATCGCAAGCGGGGCCAGTCATAGAATAGGGCCTTACCTGGTTGGATTACTCTTCCTTGGAGGAACCATGAAAGCAGTGCAGAGGCCTGGTGGGACACGGTATGGGACGGCTTTTTCTGCATTGAGCGCGGCAGTGCTTTTTGCCTGCTCGGGACCGGCGAGTGTCGATCCTCCCACTCTTATTTCCAATCAAACCGTAGATGCCCACATTCGCTTTTTATCCTCCGATGCCCTCAAGGGGCGGGACGCGTTCTCCGAGGAAATCTCCGTGGCGGAAGGCTATATCGCGGAGCGTTTCCAGGACGCCGGCCTCTCGCAATTCCCGGAGTTCCCAGGCTTCAAGAACGAGTTTTCGTATGAGTACCGTCCTCGGCGGACTCCCGATGCGACACCGGTGACCTACGAGCTGCAGAACATCGTTGGATTCGTGGAGGGAACCGACCCGACTCTCAAAGACCAGTTCATTCTCTTCGGGGCGCACCACGACCATCTCGGGGTCCGAGGAGAGGATGAGGACAATATTTATAATGGCGCCGATGACAACGCTGCCGGTACGACTGCCGTAATCTCCCTCGCCGAGTATTTCGCCGAGGTCCATGACAACAAACGGTCCTTGATCTTCGCCACGTTCACGGGGGAGGAGAAAGGGTTGATCGGGGCACGACACCTGGCGGCAAACCTGCCCATAGGACCGGACCAGCTCGTCTGTATGATCAACTTCGAAATGATCGGAAAACCGGCGGCCGACGGGTCCTGGAACCTGATGTACCTCGGGCCGGAAATGTCGACCTTGGATGAGATCTTCACTGAGGCCCTGGACGAAGACTCTCCCATCACTTTGGTGGGCCCCGAAGAACACCAGGTCAGGTACTTCAGAGGCTCGGACAATGCGGCCTTCCACGCAGAGGGCTTCATCACTACCACGCTGGCTTCCCCGCAGAGCACCGACGATCCTCATTATCACCGCCCCAACGACCACTACGAGTTCCTGAACATCGACTACATGTCCGATGTGATTCGGACCGTTGTCGACATCACAGAACCTCTCATCTCCGGTGAGGCCACCCCGGTCAGCACCCAGGGAAGCGGCGGATGACGCTGGGTAAGGCATGGCTTCTCGGGTTCGGACTTCTCGCATTCCTCGGGATTCAAGGTGGGCCTCCACTCCCAGGTCCGGTCGGTTCCGGGCCGTGGGCATCGGTTCGACAGGTCGCCGACCAGGAGCACGCGTTCCTGCAAGACGCCCTGGTCCAGGGGATTACCATGGGGATCCCCGGTCTCTCCGTTGCC
This sequence comes from Gemmatimonadota bacterium, assembly GCA_039589815.1. Taxonomy (GTDB): domain Bacteria; phylum Gemmatimonadota; class Gemmatimonadetes; order Longimicrobiales; family Gaopeijiaceae; genus JABDNZ01. The sequence continues at coordinate 4,583 of JBDHGR010000126.1, forward strand.
ATCGGCGTGGGGGACGACGTGGTCTGGACGGGAACGGCCGGCCATCGCGACGTCCTTGGGCAGGTCCCGGTTTCCGTGAACGACCGGTTCGGTGTGGGCAGCATCACCAAGACTTTTGTGGCCAGGGTCATTCTTCAGCTGGTGGAGGAGGGGGCACTGGACCTGGAGAAGACCCCGGCCGATTACCTGGACCTCCCCATCATCCGGAACATCTACAACACAGATACCGCCACGCTCCGGCAACTCTTGAACCATCAGAGCGGCATCCCAACCTGGGAGTTCCAGGATGACTGGATCCCCAGGGGAAGAGGCTCTCTCATGGAGTTGGGTCATATATGGGGAAAGACGGAGACCCTTCAATATTGCACCAAGGATCTCCTCCCGGCGACGAATATTCCTGGGCAGGAATATTCGTATTCCAACACCAACTACACTATTCTCGGCCTCATAATCGAAGCCGTCACGGGAAATGACGCGGCTGGAGAGATCCGCCGCCGAACCCTCGAGCCGCTGGGGTTGGAGAATACCTTCCTGGAATCCTTCGAGGATGTCCCGGGTGGCTATGTGAACCACTACCACTACGCCACCCCCGACTTCCTTGATGCAGCCGGGGTTCATCCCGGTTTCGTCGAGATCCGTCCTTACCTCGTCGAATCCACGCCGGGGAACCTGTCCCCTGAATGGACCGCCGGAGGGATCGTATCATCAGCCAGCGATTTGGTGAGATGGGCTCGAGCCATTCGGGATGGTGAGCTCCTGGGGCCCGCCATGCAGGAGGAGGTGTTCACATACCACCCACCAGAAACCGGCGGAAGCCGTCGGTCCCAGTATATGCAGGGGATCTCCCGAACCGCTGGCTTTTACAATGAGTTCGCCGCCTACGGGCACTCCGGAGGCACGCTGGGCTTCACCGCCTACATGTATTGGTTGGAGGATACCGACGTCATCGTCGCGATGCTGGCCAACGTGGGAGGCATGCACAGCGGACTCTCGCCGAGTCCCGTCTCCCTCTTCTTCCGCCAGGTCCTCCTCCCGAGGGTCATGCGTATGGTAGGCGAATAGGGCAGCCGGTCTATTTCTGCCAGAGGTACGACATCTTGAAAAAGAAGCTCCTCTTCGTCTCGAGGAACTCGTCGCCATCGACATAGCTCCCCTGTTCCCAGCGTACTCTGTCCCGAAGGGAACCAAACCCGATATGAACCACCGTTCCGGGGATGTAGGTGAAGGAGGCCAGAAAATCCGTTAGCAGTTCTTTCCTATATTCGTTGTATTCCAATATTCCCCTGAAAAACAGGTATCGATTCAACTGGTACGTCAAACGACTCCAATATATGGGGTAGTCGTATATTTGCTCCCCATCGGATTCCCTATTGAAATCCACGTAGGTGAAGTTGAGGTCCGATCGGATTTTGTCCGAGGGTTGATACGTGAGGCCCGCAGTCGCTCTCGCACTCTCGCCTTGGTAGGGATCGGCCGAGTAGTAGATGGCCTTCGATTTCCGGAAGGATGCCGAGGCATAGAAGTTCGTGGTGAACTGCCCGCTGGCAGCCAGGGTGAGACCACCGGTATCGAAACTCCGGTCACGGAAGATCTCGGTGGCGTAGGAGTAGGCCCCCCTGATGCTGAGGTTCCTGAAGACGATGGCGTGAACCAGGATCTGATTGAAGGTCTCCCACTGGTCGCTTGGACGATCCTTGGTCTGTCCGGTAAAGAGCTCCAGGTCCACCCGCCTGAACACCTCGGAATCGGGATAGAACTTCGGCCTGACCCGACCGCTGAATTGGAGGATCCCCGTCCTCCAGACAAAGCCCGTTTCGGTTCGAAAGTCTTCGGTAACGTCCTTTCCGACAAGACTGAAATCCAGATCACGGGTACTCCGGTTATAGTGGAAACCCAGGGCCCTGCCACTCTCCCCTGCTTCCTCCGCGTCCTCTTTCGTTTCGGACAGGATCCCATGGTAGCTCAAGGTGCTGGCGCCACCGATCCTGATATTCCCGTCCACCCCCCCTACCCTGTTGTAGTGGTCATCTACCTCGCGGCCAGCGTAGATGCCCCCGATGTAACTGTCCTCATCCAAGGCCCTCTTGTACCGGAGAATCGGGACGTGGGCATAGTCCGGCTCATCGGAACCGGGAGCCGCCGAGAGCTCGTCAACCGCATAGATGGAAGCCAGGAAATCCCTCTCACCGATCCTCCCCGTCAATTTGGCGCCGGCGATGGGATCGATGATGGTCCGGGTGTAGACGATGGAGTTGACGGGATCCAGCGCCGAGGCCCCGGTACCGCCAACCGCAAAATGCTCCCCCCCTTCCCTGAAGAACGCCCTTTTTTCCGGAAAGTAGAGCTGGTACCGGAGATTGACGTCCACCTGACTCGCGTCAGCCTCCACCTGACTAAAGTCGGGGTTGTAGGTTCCGTCGAAGATGAGGTCGGAAGTGATCCCGTACTTCCCTGTGAGGCTCACCTCCCCCCGGTCTTCCTGGGTGGCCAGTCGACCGCCTTCCTGCGACTTCCGGTTGGAATACGTCCACGCCGGAAGAAGCTCGGCCACCTGCTGGCTCTCCAGGCCCTCATAGACCATCGGCATCATCTGGGTCAGCCAGGACTCTCCCTGAGCCGGATCAAGAGGAGGATAGGTGCCCGCTTCTCGGTTCCGGGTGATCTGGCGCTCAAAGATCACTCCCATGCTCACCGTGTCCCCTTCAGCGAAGCGAATGCTCCTAAGGGGGATTTGGATCTCCACCGTATAGCCGGTCTCGTCGACCTGGCCCCCGCTGTACCAGACATAATCCGCGTTCGGGTCTTCCTGTCCACCCGCATACCGAGTGTCCTGTTGGATACCCAAAGGGTTCACGTAAAAGGCGTAAAGAGCCTGCTGATCATTGAAGCTGTCCAGATTGATAGCGACCCAATCATCCCGCCGAATGTTGTCCCGATCGGTGATGGAGGCCTTGATCTCCCCGGGGTCGGGATCTAGGGCGCGGAAGGCGAAGTAAAGATTGGAACCGTCAAAGGCCATATAAGCCCTGGTCTCCCCCACCATCTCCTTTCCAAAGTCAGGCATCCAGGTTCGAAAGCCGGTGACATAAGGCGCGTCCTGCCAGAGTGTTTCGTCCAACACGCCATCGATGACAGGCGGGTTTTCGGCTCTGAGAGGGGTCAAGGTTCCCCCAGCACCTTGCTGCTGTTGAGATTGTGCCGGAAGGGGGAGAAGAAGGGTGGAGAGTGCTACATATAGGATCAGAACAGCGGAAGTTCTCATCAAACGCTTTCCCCGATCTGGGGGTCTGGTGGCCGGTCCGGGAACTCCGGATCCGGTTCGCCACCACACAGTTCGTTGGCAGTTTAGCTTTTGTTTCAACCTCCGCCAGGGTCAGGAGGGTCCGTTCTTCACCTTTTGCCCGAGGGACCCACGGATTTTCATCTAAAGGGCTTGACGAAAGAAGGTTTCGGTACGATTCATTCCTGATTCAGAGTCACCTCCGGGTGCTCGCCAGTAAGTAGGCGGAAGGATTTGTGGCCGCTTGCCACCGCCTGGTCCGTTCGGGTGTTTGCCCACCGGATCGAACAAAGGTCTAAAGTGCCGGGAAAAGCAATCGACGGGTCTTGACCATTCCATTGGGAGACCCGGATGCCCAAACCCCGCATGGAGACCATCCAGCGGGGTTCTTTTTTGGGGTCCCTTTTCTGGAGGGTCGGCCAGGTGGTCGTGAAGACGGATACGCTGAAGACCGAAAGAAGAGCAAGACGATGTCGGAGCCCACATACATGGAGCTGGTCAAGAACCGGACCGTCGTGTTCGACGGTGCCCTGGGCACGAGCATTCAAGCCAGAGCTCCCTCCGAAGAAGTCTTTGGAGGGCCCGGCCTGGAGGGCTGCAACGACCACCTCGTCCTTTCAGCCCCCGGCCTGATCCAGGAGATCCACGCCTCCTTCCTCGAGGTCGGTTGCGATGTCCTCGAGACCAACACCTTCCGGGCGAACCGATTCGCTCTAGCGGAATACGGCCTCGAAGAGCAGGTCTCCGACCTGAATCAGGCTGCGGCCCAGCTCGCACGAGAGGTAGCCTCGGACTATTCGGATCCCAAGAAAACCCGGTTCGTGGCCGGAAGCATGGGCCCCTCCGGATTCCTTCCCAGCAGCTCGGAACCGGACCTTGGAGGGATCACCTTCGAAGAGTTGGCGGAGGGATACCAGGAGCAGGCGGGAGCCCTCCTTCTTGGAGGAGTGGACATCCTCCTGGTTGAGACCGGCCAGGACATTCTGGAGGTAAAAGCAGCGGTTTCCGGGGCCAGGCGGGCCATGGCGGCCGAAGGAAAACAGGTGCCACTCCAGGTTCAGGTGACGCTGGACACGTCGGGCCGGATGCTCCTGGGCACATCAATGCCTTCGGCCATGGTGACCCTGGAGGCCCTCAAGGTTGATGTCCTGGGGCTGAATTGCTCCACGGGACCCCAGCCCATGAGGGGCCCCCTGAGGTTCCTATCGGAGCACGGTCGGACCCCCATCAGCGTGATCCCCAACGCCGGCATCCCGCACAACCTCGGGGGGGAAGCCGTCTACCCTCTGACACCGGATGAGCTTGCCAGGACCCTCCGGGACTTCGTGAGGAAGCTGGGCGTCGCTGTGGTGGGAGGGTGCTGTGGCACCACGCCCGACCACATGAGGGCCGTCGTGAACTCCATGAGGGGAGTGCAGCGCGGGGTGAGGCCCACCGGAGACAGGATCCCACGAATCTCCAGCGCAGTGCAGGCAACGGAGCTAGGGCAGACCCCGGCTCCGACCATCATCGGGGAGCGGGTAAACGCGCAGGGATCCCGGAGGGTGAAAGACCTCCTTCTGAAGGATGACTACGAAGGGATCCTCCAGGTGGCCCGAGAGCAGGTGGAGGGAGGGGCCCACATCCTGGATGTATGTGTTGCCCTGACGGAACGATCCGATGAGGCCCAACAGATCCAGACCCTCGTTAAGCTACTCTCTCAAGGGGTCGAGGCCCCCCTCATGGTGGACACCACCGAGATCGAGGTGGCGGCGGCGGCTTTCCGGCAAATCCCGGGAAGGGCGGTGCTGAACTCGGTCCATCTGGAGGGAGGGCGGGAAAAA
>JBDHGR010000127.1:0-9644 GCA_039589815.1 Gemmatimonadota bacterium
CATGGCCGAGTTGGGCGTGGAGGCCATTCAGTTGAAGACGGACGTCAACATCACTCCGTTCGATAGCATCCCTCTAAAGGACGTAAAAGCGGGACCGCCTGCCTGGCGTGATCTGGAGCGTCTTCTCGAACCGAAAGAAGTCGAGGCTCTCCGTGTTCTTTGCAGGTCTTTTTCTCCTGAGGCCCGGGCCGGTTCGGAGAGGCTTCCCGACCGACATCCTTATCCGGCCCGACCGGCCGTTCCGACCATCGAGGAGCTGACGCCGACGAGCCTCAGGGAGCAGGTCCTTTCCGACCTCGAATCGATGCGCCGACGCGTGGCTGAGGAGGGCTCGCTCGGGCCCTCCGACGCAGGCGTGGCAAGCCTGAGGTCGTCGTGAGCCCGCTATCGAAGGGGAGGCGGACGCCCACGGATTTCTGGGCGGTCACCAGTTTCTTCAACCCGGCAGGGTACCGGATTCATCGTGAGAAGTACCGTGTCTTCAGGGACCGGATCGGTGTGCCCCTTCTTGCGGTGGAGCTGGCCTATGGAGACGAATTCGAGTTGCATGAGGGGGACGCCGATCGGTTGCTTCGACTGCGGTCCGACCAGGTGCTCTGGCAAAAAGAGAGGCTCCTGAACCTGGCCATCGAGGCCCTCCCCCGGGAAGCCCGCTTCGTTGCCTGGGTGGACGCCGACATCGTGTTTGAGAGGGAGGATTGGTGGGAACGGACCCGGAAGGCCCTTGAATCCCACCGCATCGTTCAGCCGTATGGCCGCGTCCATGATCTGCCGCCGGGTGCCGAACCCGGGCCGTTCTCGGTGGGCAGGGCCCTACTGACGCGCCCCTCCCTGGGGGCGGTGTCCATGAACGGAGGATTCGATCCGGCCAGAGCGTCTACGAACATGTTGGATGTCGGCTCGCCGGGTCACGCTTGGGCCATGAGGAGGGCACACCTCGCCGAGACCGGACTCTACGATGCCATGATCCTGGGAAGTGGCGACAACGCCGTGGCCATGGGCGCGCTGGGCCACGCCGAGGCTTACGTGGCAGCGCACCGCATGAATCCACACGAAGCGAACCACTACCGCCGATGGGCCGCTCGGTTTCATGCGGTGGTCGGAGGGAGCCTCGGGTTTGTGGGCGGCGATCTCTACCACCTATGGCACGGTGACCTCTCGGACCGAGGGTATGGGGAGCGGTATCCCGGCCTGGCTCCGTATCAATTCAATCCGGTGGAGGACATCGCCCTTGATAAGCATGGCTCATGGCGTTGGGCGACCGATAAGCCTGGGCTGCACGAGTACGTGGCCTCGTATTTCCGGTCTCGAAGAGAAGACGGTTAATCGCCGTCCTTGAAGTAAGACAGCACGGCCTCATCCCTCCGAACCGGGTGGTCCGGCCGCTCCCAGATGGCGTGGGGTGCCGGCAGTTCCTCGAAACGTTGCAGCCTGTAGAGGTAGGCGCGGGGACGAACGTGGTGGTGGCGGCGCCCGCTGGCCACCAATCCGCAGACGGCGATGTCGTCTTCCAGGGGCGTGGGAATATGGGATGGAAGGCGGTTCCGAAGCGTTTCCGTCCTTGCCAGGATGTGCCGACCCTTGACGATGTCGACCCCCCGGTCGATTTGGAGCCCCTCTTCCGATCCCCACACGTTCGATCCCCTTGAGTAGGAGAGATCCTTCGAGAGGTTCCGGCCGAAGGGCCCCACGAGTTGGTCGGTCCCCAACCGCTCCGCGGCCTGGATCCCATCCCGGAGGACATGGGGATCGGCGAACCGGAGGTCGTCATCGAGGGTGCACACATACTCGGTGTCTGCCTGCACCGCCATGAGCCAACGGGGCCAGCAGCCCATGTTTGACGAAGACCGGACCCGCCAGTCGACGCGGGAATCCTCGATGGATACATCGCCGTTATCCCAAAGGAAGATCCTGGTTCCGACGCTTTGAGCAGCGATGCTGTCCAGGATCGAAGAGAAGTTCCCGGGACGTCTCCAATTCAACAGACACACTGTGATCTCGGCCACATAGCCCTCGAGAGAGATTCCGTAGAGGATTAATCCAGGCCTTGGGAGGGCGCGGATTCTACCTGAATGCCTGCGAACCTGCCGACAACGGCCAGAACCGTCATGTCGCCGGTGACGTTCGCCATGGTTTTGAAAATATCAGGAATGGCGTCGAGTGCCGTGGTCAGCATGAAACCCTCGAGGGGAATTCCGGCAGCTACGAACAAAGGAAGCCGGAGCGTGAATCCACCGCTGGGGATTCCAGGCGTGGCGAACGCCAACAGCATCAGTCCCACGACGAAGACCCCGACAGTCGCAGGGTCCAGCTCAATTCCGTAGAGCTTCGCCAGGATGAAGAGCTGAAGTGGACTCCCCAGGGGGCCGCTGACCTTGAAAGCTGCGGACGAAAGAGGAATCACGAATCCGCGAAAAGATTCCGGGTACCCCAAGTGCTCTTCGGCTCCCTCAAGCAACGCGGGAATGGACGCCAGGGAAGAACGGGACCCTGCCGCCACCAACTGGGCGGGAGCCATGGCCCGGGCGAAGCGCACGATCCCGACCCGACCCACCGCTGCCGCAACCCCGTACAGCAGAAGGATGAACCCCAGCAACACGGCGGGGGCCGCCACAACCCAGTAACCGAAAGCCAGGGCAGCCTCCCATCCGGTCTGCCGGGCGGTCACATAGGCCAGCGCGAAAACACCCATTGGCATGACCCAGAGAATCCAGACCACCACCACCATGGTGGCTTCGGCCACAGCCTTGAACACCCCGGTCAGGATCTCCCGGTGTTTGGGTTCGATACGGGTTGCGGCCAGGCCGAAGACCAGGGCGGCCAGCACCAGGCCCAGGATCTGCTCTTCGGCGGCCGCCTTGAAGAGGTTGGAAGGCACCAGACGCGACAGGGACTGGCCGAAGGAGAGGGAACTCGTGACGCCTGATCCCGCCGTCATGGCAGTTTCGGGTGCCAAAGCCCGTAGGCTCTCCAGCGTTTCAGGATCCACGGTGAAGAAAGAAGACAGTGCGTATCCCATGGGCACGGAGTAGGCGATCGCCAGGCCTACCAGGGCCACAAAGGTAAGGAAGCAGTATCCGGCCAGTCTCCCTGTGCGGCGGGTTTCGCCGATGGAAACAACCCCCGAGAAGACATAGGAAACCACCAAGGGAATCACGGCGGCCCGGAGGGCGTGGATCCATATGTCCCCCACCGGATCCAACAGACTCTCCAGGACTCGAAAGATCGGAGCTCGCCAATCGCGCCCCAGGCCGCCCAGGCCGAATCCCGCGACGAGGCCGGCAAGGGAGAGGACAGAAAGATATCTGGGCAGCTGCGTCTTCTTCAGGTTGATTCCCCTTTTAGGGCCAGGCTTCCAACGGTGCAGGACTGTTCTATTCTAGCCCCCACCTGCTTCCTTGCCCAACGCCTGATTCATCGCCCATTATGCGTGTTTCATACGGAATGGTTGCCCTATGGCGCCGTGGTTCCGGGACATGTCGCGAGAGGATCCCATGATGAAGGACCGATACCGTCGTTCGTTGAGGTTGGGCATGGCCGTGAGTCTGGCCCTTGGAAGCGCCGCCTGCCTCGACGCACAAACCTCGGACGATCCGGCCGATTCGGGACCCCAGGCTGCCCCCGAAACCATCGACAACCTCAGGGCTTTCGCCAAGCTCTACGGGTATGTTCGCTGGTTCCACCCCAGCGACGAGGCGGCGGAGCTGGACTGGGAGGCTTTCGCGGCCCATGGGGCGACCCAGGTGAAGACTGCTGCGTCACCGGAGGAGCTTCGGGGCATCCTCAAGGAGCTCTTCCAGTCTTTCGCCCCCACGGTCCAGATCTACGCCGAAAACGAGTCGCCGCCCGCACCTCCGCCCGAGCTTTCCCCGTCCGATGCTGCTGATCTGGACCTGGTGGCCTGGCAGCATTCCGGGGTGGGGTTCGGGAATGCAAACAGCATCTACCGGAGCGCTCGCCTGAACCGGGAGACGACGTTGACGGCGGGAGCCGCCAACGCTGTTCTGACCCAGGGCATCGACCTAGCAGGCATCGCCGGGAAGGAGGTCCGGCTAACGGGAATGGGGAGGGCCCTGGAGTCGGGAGCGAGGGTCCAGCTATGGCTGAGGGTGGATCTGCCCGACCGCGGCCGGGGATTCTTCGACAACATGATGGACCGGCCCGTGGTGGCCTCGGACTGGACGCCCATGGAGATCCAGGGGCCCGTGGCGGAAAACGCATCGGCCGTGTACCTGGGAGCCATTCTTCTGGGTGGGGCAACCGCTGTCGACAATCTGCAACTGGAAGTAAGGGAAGGGGACCGCTGGGTCCCGACAGAGGGTGTCCTGAGAAACGGTGACTTCGAGGAGGGTGGGGAAGGGACGACCGAGGGATGGCTCACCCGCTCTCAAGGCTGGACGTACCAAACCCTGGAGGGAGGCGCGGCCAACGGCGAACACTTCCTCCGCATCGCCCCCGGGCGGTCCACCGTCTCCGGTAGCCTCTTTGCCCACCATCCGTCGGCTGGGGAGGTGGTGGAAAAACCCCTGGGCCGGGGGCTAGTGGCTCGAATCCCTCTGGCCCTCCACAGCAGGGGCGGCCACACCCTTGGGACCCCCGAGCCGGTTCAGGCGGCGGGCCTGGCCGCCTCCCTCAGCGGTGTGGGCCTGCCAGCCCTCACCGCTGAAGATGAAGCCCTCCGGTTGGCCGACGTGGCCATGGCCTGGAACATCTTCCAGCACTTCTATCCGTACTTCGATGTCGTGGATACCGACTGGGACGATGTTTTGACGTACGGCCTCATCCGGGCCCTTTCGGATGAGAACGAAGAGGACTTCCTCTCTACCCTCCGATGGATGGTGGCCCAGCTCCAGGACGGTCACGGGTTCGTGGCTGGACCCATGGATCCCGTGGGAGGCCTCCCGATCCAGGTGGACTGGATCGAAGAACAGGTGGTGGTCGTTGCCACGGCCGATCCCGACAACTTCCAGGTCGGTGACGTCATCGAGACCGTGGATGGCCGTCCGGCAGCTGAGTTGTTGGAGGAGGTTGCCGGGACGTTCTCAGGGTCGCCCCAGTGGCGTCGTTGGCGAGCCCAGAGCCAGTTCGGTATGGGCCCCGATGGCTCGGAGGCCGGGCTCCGCCTACGGAGGGGGTCGGAAGCCCTCCATGTCACCCGAATCAGAGGAGGCATTCAAGCCCCGACGGAGCCCCGGCCCGAGAACATCCAGGAACTGGAGCCCGGAATCTTCTACGTGAACCTGGACCTGGTGGAGATCGCCGCATTCCAGGCCCGGGTCGACGAGTTGGCTGACGCGAACGGCGTCGTCTTCGACCTCCGAGGTTACCCCAACGGCAACCACCTTGTCCTGACCTATCTTACGGACCAGAACCTCAACTCGGCCTTATGGAATGTGCCGCAGATCATCTACCCGGATCACGACGGGGAAGCCCACTTCGCCGAGTCCCGCTGGGATCTGCCTCCGAGTCAACCGCGTTTCCAGGGGAAGATCGTCTTCCTTACCAATGGCCGCGCGATCAGCTACGCGGAAAGTGTCATGGGGATCGTGGAGCACTACCGGCTCGGGGAGATCGTGGGGCAGCCCACGGCGGGGGCCAACGGGAACGTGAACCCCTTCTCGCTCCCGGGCGGCTACCGGTTCTCATGGACGGGCATGCGGGTCATCAAGCACGACGGCTCCCAGCACCACATGGTGGGGATCCAACCCACGGTCCCGACCACCCGCACCATCCAAGGGGTGCGGGAAGGCCGGGACGAGCTGCTGGAGCGGGCTGTGGAGTTGATTCGAGGGGGATAAGGCCCCCGAGGGGGACGGAGGGCCCTAGCCCTCCACCTCCTCCTCGGTCCGGCCTTTTTCGTTCAAGGTCGGCGTGAACAGAATCCCATGGATCCCCTCGGGGGGGGCCCCCTGGAGCTTGAAGTTGTCGTCCACGTCGAAGTCCACGGTCACGATGGTGAGCGTTTCTTCGGTGACCTCGATGGGTCCATTCAGGTGGACCTTGATGCCCGATTGCATGCCACTGGGCACGTGAAGAGGTTTGGAGGTCTCATCGTCGGTGAACTTGTAGTCCGGCTTCAGCGTCACCACGGCCCTATCCACCACCAGCCTCAGCTGACGATAGGTGCCTGCTTCGACGTCCTCGGCACCGGTGAGGTTCGCCGTGATTCCTTCCTGGAGGGTCAGAAGGTCGAAGTACATCGGGTCTCCGTCCCCAGCGTCGAAGAGAACGATCGGCCCCCCGTTCGCACTCTCTTCTTCGGTCTCCTCACCCTCGTCCGCTCCGCCCTTCAGATAGGCCCGGGAGATCCAGACCTCGGCCGACTGGATGTAGTCCGAGGGAGCATCCGTTAGCAGGACCTGGACCTGGCCCATGCCGTCGGGACCCGTGGCATCGTCACAAGCTGGAAGGAGGAGCGCTACGGCTGCGCCCAAACCGGCGATCATTCGTAGAGATTTCATTTGGCAGATTCTCCTTTCTGTTTCAAATATGTCAGCGCTCCGGAGGGTCTGAAAGCTTGATGAATCATCGTGGGAGGTGTGGAGGTTTCCTGTTTGGGAAAATTTCCGCTTGCGACCAGTGGTTTGCGCCTATATGCTCGCCTCAGGGTTTTTCCAACTCTGGAAACGAAAGGACACTCAAGGTGCGCTCATTCTTCGTGGTGGTGGGAGCCGCAACGATCCTCCTTCTCTCGGCTTGCGATGGGCCTCAGCGTTCGATTTCCGGACCGGAAGACGATTCTGGGCTCGATCTCTCGGTGAGCCAAGCGCGATACGCAAACACCCCGAACCTCCAACAGGAGGCTGACCGGATCGATGCCGAGATGTTGGCGTTCATGAGGGGTGTGAACGCCCGATTGGCTGCCGATGGTGAAAGCTACAGGGTGGCCGTTGCAGAGTGGGTGGGCATGGGCATGGAAGGCCGCACGGTCGAGTTCCGGGACCGGGGGAACAAGCAGCTCCCCTTCCATTTTGTGCCCGGGGACCCTCGCAGGAGTTGGAGCGGACCTCCAGGGGCATCTGGAGATGACATCACCTGGGCCGTGGACCAGACCGGCGACGCCGTCCCGATCTTTGGGGGACTGTCGGCTTCCGACACCGACGCCGCCATCAGCCGGGCCATGGGCACGTGGGACGGCCAGGCGTGCTCGACTCTGCCGCTCAGGCGCAAACCCGACTTTGGCCTCGACATCGGGGTGATCGCCTGGATGAACGGATTGGGCGGGTCCCCGTTCATAGTGGCCGATGTCCAACATGCTGGATTCAAGGACATCGACTTCTTTGGGGACGTCCTTGGTGTTACCTACACCTTCCAGTTCATCGATGGTTCGGGTCAGCCCACCGACATCGACGGCAACGGGAAGATCGACGTGGCCTTCCGTGAGATCTACTACGATCCATCATGGCTCTGGGCCCTTGATGGGAGCTTCCCGAACGTGGACCTGGAGACCGTCGCCGTCCACGAGACGGGCCACGGGTTGAGCCAGGAGCACTTCGGTGAGCTTTTCGTTACCGCAAAGAACGCGAAGGGCCACCTCGCACCAAGGGCCCTCATGAATGCCCGCTATACCGGTGTTCATCGAGGGCTCTCCGGAAGTGACCGGGGCGGGCACTGCAGCATCTGGGCTTCCTGGCCCAACAACTGAGGGCGGGACCAACCGTCCAAAAAATGGCGGCCCCCAGGGCGGGGGCCGTCTCTTACCATTAACCGGGTCCTCGTATCATTCCGAAGTAGGGCCACCCTCCATCTTTCTTCCCCCCGAGATGACCCGAATGGGGTTGATGCGGTAGCCTTCACTGGAGTAGGCCACCAGCACACCCGTCTCCGGCTCCGTCAGGAACCGAATCATCTCCCCCCTCAGTTCCCAGATTCCAAGGAGCGCGTCCAGATGCTCCTGGGTGGGAACGACCCGGGGAATGTTCCTGCAAAGGGATGAGTTAGGGTCCATCCGGGCGTCTCCGGTCCTAGCAATCTTAGGGCTTGATAATGTTATAGACCTGATGCGTCAAGAATCCGTTTTCGAAAACAGGATACACCTGATGCATCAAGAAAGTGTCAAAGGCCCTCGCCTACCGGCCCGATTCAGCCCGCCGAACCCAGAGTCGGGACAGGAAAGAGGCGACCTCCACCTTCGGGGTCGCCTCCTTTATGGTGATCTTTGATGCGGAATGCAGCGTGGGTACTGGTGTGGTCTATTGGACCTGAATGCTCTCCATCTCTTCAACCAGTTTATAGCCCTCCGGGGGACTGACCTTGATCCGGCGGTTCACGGCCTCCAACTCGGCCTGAACCCCTTTCAGCTCAACCTGCGTCGTCCGCAACCCCCTCTTGAAGGAGTGGATGTAGATCCGCGTCGTTACGAAGAGAGCGGCGAGGAGAAAGAGTAGGACGCCGAATATCACACCGCCGAACCTGAGTAGGTCTTCCACGGGGAAGCCTCCCTGGAGTAATGGGTTTTCTGCTTTTTTCAAAGTCGGAGCAATATCTGGACCGATCGCAGGTGGCGCAAGGGGGGTTAACTGTTTCTTCTTGCACCGATTTACTGCTGGAGCTCGGGGTGAGACCTTGCCGGAGTTGGAGAATGGTAGAGGCGATTGGGAACCATATGGGTGGTGTACGGCCCGAGCCAAAAGAACCGACCGATTGAGGTACCATCGATGCGCCTTGTCGCACCGGGGCGACATCTGGATGAGGCCGGCCTGCGACCCCGGCATCGGGATCAGTGGCCACGGCCGGGGAGATCAACGGACCGGTAGCCAGGAGAAAACACGGAGAGGGCCTCCCGCTTGCCCTTCTCGCTTCAACTAATCTCACCCGATCTGCCCAATTTCCTAAACATCTGTTGTGTTTGACGCCCCTCTGACCCCCGCCCCATATGAGAGATTTATTCTCGGCCCCGGAGCGCATCTGGTCCAGATCGGACCAGCCGTAAGTTGCGCTGCCGGGCCGTGTTGCCTTGGCATATGCCTCGCGGTTTAGCTCTCTTTACGGCAGCGTGTGATACGGCATCAAGACAACACCAGAAGAGGTTCCGATAGAGCCTCCAATCGATGCGGGGCGCCCATCGATCAGGGGTCGTCCCGCATCGGTTTCCAATAAACGAGGAGTCCACCAGGATCACGGGAGTAGCTCCGGTTCCCTGGTGGATCGAAGCTCGGGCGGATCGCCCTCCCGCCTTACAATCTCCCGCGCCCGCCCAGACTCTATTGGGGGCGGCAGCCCAGATGTTCCCTGCCCAACAGGTCGGCAGGATCCCGAGGTTGGGCCCCGATGGAGCATGGCCGCGTCCCGGGTTCCGGTCGTAGATTCCCCCCATGACCCGCAGCGAGTATCAGGAGCTCGTGGAGTTCCTCGGAACCAAGTTCGACGCCATCGACAGGCGGTTCGACGCCATCGAGGATCGCCTCACGCGGGTGGAGGTGGCCCAGGAGCGGGATCGTTCCCTGTTCAAGGCTGTAGGGGAAGCCGTTACCAACGTGAACGAACGGCTGGATCGGTTCCAGGAGGAGGTGGCCTCCGAGTTTCGAACGGTGCGCTCGGAAATGTCGGCGGGGTTCTCATCGGTGTGGGTGGAGTTTCACACGGTACGGAAGGAAATGAGCCGAGGGTTCAAAGAACAGTCGGCTCTCATCGAACGACTGGAT
>JBDHGR010000128.1:0-17677 GCA_039589815.1 Gemmatimonadota bacterium
TATCCCCGGCACCAACTGGGCACCGATTCTTTTTGCCGTGGTCCCCGTCGGCATGGCGCTGGGGGTGAAGAGGGCGGCCAATGACGAGGAGGGGCGAATGGCGGAGGCCTAGCGTCCCCGGAACCACTCCAGCATGGCCGTGTGGGTGTCCTCCCGCGTGACGCTATCGGCGAGGACGCTGCGCAGGTCCATTCCCTGGACTTCCAACTGGAACTCCATCATCAAGCCGGCCTCGTAGTGGATTCGGTCCCAGCTTCTCGGGCCGAGCCACAAATCGTCGTCAAGGAGAATTTCGATGCGGGAAGGGAGGGAGGAGGCGGTGTCTTCCCGGATGAGGCCAATGTTGGAGATGTATTCGGGGAAGCCCTCCTGTTTCCAATGAGGCAGGGCAATCCAAGCGGATCGACCGATGGAGTCGATCATGTATTGGTGGGCTACTTCGTGGGCCATGGTGTGGGCGATACTCCCTTCCCACACGCTGTACCTTGGGGAACGGCCGGTTCGTTCTCCCAGGGCCGTCACTCGGGTACCACTCACATAGTTCGTACCCAGGTAAGAAACGCCAAACCCCTGAGCCTCCGGTTGTACCCGCGCCAGGCGGGCGAAAAAGGAATAGAGACCCTGGTCCGGGAAGAAGAAGATGCGCTCTGGGAGATCGGGATTCCCAAAGCCCCCGGCCCGGAGGCGGTGGTCGGTCGCCTGGGCCAGTTCCTGGATGGCGGAATCGGGATCGCCGGGGTAATAGACGACCACAGAGCCCGCTTCGGCCTGGTTCCTGAGGATAGCCTGGGGGAAGGCGAGGAGACCCACCTGGAGGGCGAACACCGAGATCAACACTGCGGCGACCCGAAGGGACCACCGGAGCAACCGTTTCGAGAGGGGTGTTCTAGCCGAAGCGGGTTCTTCCTGGGCCATGGGAAAGAAATAACCCCCCGCGGCCGAGACTGCGAGGGGTTTTTCGAAGGCGGGGAAGAAACGGACCTACTCGAGAATCTCCAACATCTCAACCTCGAAAATCAAGGTGGAGTTCGGCCCGATGCGGCCTGATCCGTTGGGCCCATACCCGATCTCTGAAGGGATGTAGAACCTGTAATGGCTCCCGACGGTCATGAGCTGGAGCCCCTCGGAGAACCCCGGGATCACTCCGGTCACTCCGAAGGTGGCGGGCTCACCGCCGTCGTAGGAGCTGTCAAACTGCGTCCCGTCGATGAGGGTCCCTTTGTAGTGGATGCTCACCTGGTTGTCGGGTCCAGGTCGAGCCCCCCCGTCACCCTCCCGAAGGATCTCATATTGCAGCCCGCTCTCCGTGACCGTCACCCCGTCTCTGGAAGCGTTCTCGGTGAGGAATGCCGCACCCTCCAGGGCGTTTGTTTCGGCTTCCTCTGCCCTGCGGCGAGTCTGCTCCTCCATGACCTTCTGGCTGAAGGTTTGGGTCGCGGCCTGAAGCTCTTCTATGGGTAGGGTGGGATCATTTCCAGCCATCCCGTCCCGAAGACCCGACAAAAAGGCTTGCATGTCCAGGAACGGATCGGAGGGAGCCAGCTGCGAGCCCACCTGGTGCCCGACGCCGTAACTCGCCTTCTGGTCTTCGGTAGTCAGGGAAGGAGTGCCTCCCTCGGACTGGCAGGCTCCGAGAAAGAAGAAAGAAAAGACCAGCGCAAACGCGATTCTTCGACTCATTTGAGTGTTCCAGTAGAAGGTAGTTCGAGCTTTTCAAGGGCCGGAAGCTAACAGTGTGGACCCCGTCCGCCAAACCTTCGTGGCCCTCGCTGCCTCTGGTTGAGTTTTGGGAAAAGGCAAAAAGACCAGGGGAGGGACTATCGAGTCTCGATCGGGCCTGTTACCGGATGACCGGGAGCTCGATGAATGAGGGGTGGACGTTATTCCGTTGCACACTGAGAACAGGCGTCCCCGTGGCAGGGATTCGCCGGAAAGCCGTTGCGTCGTGCCCGCCGATGGCGATGCGGATGCGATGACCTTCCCTGAACAGGAACGAGGTAGGCTCCATACCGATGGCCAATTCGGCGACCTCCCCCGGAACCATGGGTTCGGCGTCGGCAGCCAGGAAGGAGTGATAGGGAATGGGACGCTTCCAACTCGAGGGCTCTTCGCTGACTTTCCGGTGAATCCCCCGCAGCACACCCTCCGTCACGTAGGCCACGGCTCCTTGTGGGTTTACGTCTTCGAGATAGACGAAAAAGGCGCCGTCGGAGTGGGTGGAAGCCACGTTCAGGTGAACCACTGGATAGCCCGTGACCTCCATGTCTTCCGACAGTGGCTCGGACTGGTAAACCAGCAGAGACAGATCCCGGGTGCCCCGGTCGGGATACCAGGTATCGGCGAAGAGAGGGCCCAGCCACCGAGGATCTGCCGCGGATTCCGATCCGAAACTCACTTCGTAAAGGTCCTCGCCGGTGTCAGCAGCAGGTGGAGCCGTCCTCAAGGACCCACCCTCTCCGAGGTACAGGGTCTCCGTTACCGTCCCTGGGATGGGCCAGGTCGAAGTGGACTTCCAGAGTCCCTCCGCCATCGTGAAGTACCGGAGAATCCGATCCTGAAGCGGTTTGTTCTTCCTGAGGATGTCGTCGAAGAAGTTGAGGGCTTCTTCCCATTGGGAGTCGGAGCTCGGGATTGCGTTCCATCGGCCCCCATCTCTCAAGGAGGAGTTCGCTGAGAGGTCGTGGGTCCAGGCACCCAGGGTCCCTCGGCGGGGACCCGTGGATTCCATGAAACCCCGGATGACGCCGTCCGCCGAACCACCATCCAACCAGCTTCCCCAGTGGTAGACGGCCACATCCGTGTCATTCAGTGCATCCGACCACGTGTGGGTGCTGATGTCGTCCAGACCGAACCCGGGGATTGTGGGATCGTCCCTGAACTCGACGGTCCGGACCGCCTCGTAGGCATTCAAGTTCCCCGCGTGTTCTGTGATTGCTTCGTCCAGGAGCTCCCCGCCGGGATCGGCGTCCACGGGTACCTGTTGGAACGATTCGCCATTCACGGAAATACTGGCATTCCGGTCCATGGCAAACACCACGTCGCTCCAGCCCTGCATGAAGGCTTCGTTGAACACGCCCCCGGGGAAGAGGAGGTCTTCGTATTGGTCGTATGTGTCTGACATGGGAACGATGGCCTTCAGGGCCGGGTGCCCGTAGGCGGCCAGTTGCTGGGCTGCCATGCCTGGATACGACACCCCCGTGGCACCCACCCGACCGTTGGACCAGGGCTGAGACACGATCCAGTCGATCACCTCACGGCCATCCTGTAGCGCTCGGTCCGTGAGAGGCGCGGGCCATTCACCAAAGGACGCTCCCGTGCCACGCTCGTCCATGGCGATCCAGACGAAGCCTCGCTGCAAAGCCCTCTGGACAGAGTACGGGAACTGCACCCCGCGCCTGCGCCAATAGCGCGTCATCTCCAGGATCGCAGGAAGCTGAATCCCGCTCGGGTGGTTGGAGGGCACGGCCACATCCACGGCGATCCTCACACCATCACTCATCACCAGGTAGAAGGATTCCAACGAGGCGTCGGTGGCGCCCGTAATATCCAGCGGATGGGTCTCCAGAACGGTGGGATCATGGTCGCATCCAGATCCTCCAAGGGTCAGGATGATTGCGAGGAGGAGGCCGATGAAAGACGAAGGCCGACGCTCCAGCCGTGCCACTCGCCGGGCCCCTCGCCCGCCCGAAATCTTCCCGTTCCTCTGCCAAGCCCTCATGGTCAGAACTCCCACCGAAAACCAATGGATGGGAGAAACGGCAGCAACTCTTCATCGGGCCACCTAACCCATTTCAGATCGCTACCGACGACGTCTGTACCGTAGTCATAGGATCGGAGGTTCTTCTGGTCGTATGCGTTGAAAAAGTCCAGGTAAACGTCCAGCGTGCCACCCTTCACGGCCCAACTCCGGTTCACACGGAGGTCGAGCCGATGATAGGCCGGGAGCCGGTCCGAGTTGAGCTCGCCGAACTCCTCCCGCCAACGGAAGGAGGATTCCAATCCACCCTCCTGGAAGACCGTAAGCGTGTCGAAGTGGATGATCTGAGGGGTAAAGGGCCACCCCGAATGGATCTGGAAGGCACCCGTAATGGTCCAACGGGGAGTCGGACGCCATCCCAGTGTCAGAGCCAGGGCATGGGTTTGGTCCCAGTACTGGGGTGCCCAATCCCCGTCGATGAGGGTTTCGGTGGATGAAAGGGCATAGCTGGCCGACCAATCCCAGCCTTTTCCCTCTTTCCTCACGAGGACCTCCATACCCTTTGCCCGTGATTCGGTGGGATCCACTCGCACCCGATCCCCGTCCAACTCGGGGAAAGGAAGGATCTCACGCCAGAGGTTCAGATACATCCGGCGAGGCCGGTCCACCTTCCGGTGGTAGAGCTCCAGACGACCGCTGATGCCGTCTTGCAGACGATGCTCCAGCCCCACCGCCGTCTGCATTGCTCGCTCCGATGGGGCGAAGGTGGTTTCGCCGTCCCCGGCTTCCAGCTCGTGCATGCCCTGCGACTGGTGGTACACGCCCCATCCGGCCCTGAATGTGGTTCGGCCCCCCAGATCCACCAGGGCGTGTAATCGTGGAGAGAGGTCGGAGTCGCCCGTGTGTGTTCGCCGGTCGTACCGAAGGCCTACCTCTGCCGTCCCCCATGAGACGGGTTGAAACCGGAACGCCCCGTAGGTCTCGAGCTCCGTGCCGTCGGGCTCCAGGTACACTTCAACGAAGGCCGGGACACCAACCAGGTCACCGGATGGGCCGGCGACGAGAGTCCGCGTATGATTGGAGTAGTCGTACTCGCCCAGGAGGCGGTTCACCAGGAGCCCAGCCCGGAAGGCCACACGATCCGTGACGTCCACGGTCCAGTCCTGCTTCACCCCGAAAAAATCGTAGTGGGCCTTGTCGGAGACATCCACCAGATCCGGCCCACGGATGCGGCCCGGTTCCTCCATAAAACCCACCCGACTCCGGCTGATTCTCCCGACAGAAGCCACCGTCTGGGCCCGGATACTGGGAGTAAAGAAGGCCTTCCAGGTCAACCACCCGTAGCTGTTTCCCCACCCGGTGGACAACTCACCGTCTTCCGCGTCTCCCAGGGTGCTCGGGTCCAGCCTGAGATTGTCGTCGGCGTGGAGGATGTGCGCGGAAAGGAGGTGCCGGGATCCCAGTTGGTACCTGACCTTACCCAGCACGTCGTAGTACCGGGGGGAGAGGTCGTTGTCCACATCGGTGAGCTTGAAGGCTATGTCCATGTAGCCTCTGCGACCGGAAAAGAGCCACTGCCCTTTCCCTCCGGCAAAGGCCCCCTGAGACATCACCGTGGCGTTGGTGATGGAAAGACCAAGTGTGGTTCGGGTCCCCTCCGTCGGCGGGTTCCTGGTTTCCATGTCGAAGACCCCCGCCGCCCGGTCGCCGAAATCCACGGGGAATCCCCCGGCGTGAAGATCGATCCCACCAATGGCGTTGATGTCCACGATTCCCAGGGCGCCCTCGAAATCCTTCATGTGATAGGGCTCGTAGAGCTCCATTCCGTCCAGGAGGATGAGGGTCTCCCGGTCCTGTCCCCCCCTCAGATAGAGGCGGGTCGAAATGTCACCAGCGGCTACTCCAGGGAGCCTTTTCAGGGATCGGAACACGTCCTCCCCCACCTGGGGGACAGTCTCAATCTGCTCCCGCGTGAGGGTCTGAAGGGCCACGGACTTGGTGTCGTCCAGAATCACGAATGTTCCGGGTGAGACCACAAGGGCTGAAAGGGGGATGACCCGGAGTGTGAGTTGGACCTCCACGGTGGAGGTTTCGCCCACTGTCACCACGATGCCCGAGATGGTGGCGGGCTCCCACCCGAGGCCGGTCACCGAGAGGCTGTAGGTCCCGGGGGGAACATTCACCAGGATAAACCGACCGTTCTCATTGGAGAGGGATCCTCTCCCGTCGCTGAGTTGAACCAGGGCATTGGGAATCGGCGCCCGGTTTTCCCGGTTCAAAACAAGGCCGGCGATCACACCGAATCTGGATTCCTGCCCATCGGTGGGTCGCGGGGAGATCCGGACCTGGTTCTCCAAGGCATCGAAGGTCAGGTTTGTGCCCTGGAGGAGGAGGCGCAGGGATTCCCGGAGGGTGCGGTCGACACAGGGGCAGGAAACCTGCCGGTTCACCGGGACAAAGTCCGGACTGTATATGAGGGAGGCCCCAGTGACCCGCTGAATCTGACTCAGAGCTTCCCGCAGCGTGACGTTCGTCAACTCCAGGCCCACTACTCTGTCCAGAGGAGGTGTACGATCCTGGGCTGATGCGCTCCCTGGGGGGCCCCAGGCGAGGAGTAAGGCCGTCGCCAGGGAAAGGGTGCGTGGCCATGGCCTCCGCGAGAAGGCCTCCCCTCTCATGCCGCCCCTCCATTCCCGTTTGTCCCCTCGCTCCCACCCGACTCCATGGACACGCTCTCCCCTTCCGTCCGGCAAGCCGCTTCGGTCACGATGCAGAGTGATTCTGCCACAGCCTCGAACGACTCACCCTGGAACCAGGCAGTGACCCTGCGTTGAGCCAGGTCCGATCCCGCGATCTCCAGGGTTCGTCCGTAATGCCTCGACACCTCATCAGCGACTTGAGCCAAGGGTGTGGCATGGAAGAGTAGGGTTCCGTCGGACCAATCCAGGAGAGCGAACACATTCTCGACCTCCCGGACCGAGGGTCCTTCCCCGTCGATCATCCGGGCTGCATACCCGGCTGAAACCTCTGCCGACCCTTCATCGTTGGAGACCCGCACCAGGCCTTCCACCACCACCGTCCTTACCTCATCCCCCTGTGTGTCTACCTGGAACCGGGTACCCAACACCCTCACCTCGGTAGCTCCGGCCCGTACCACGAAGGGGTTGGCCTCGTCCCTCGCTATCGCGAAGAACGCCCGGCCGTCCAGAGACACCTCACGTCGCCCCTCCACCTCCCATTCCTGAAGCGTGCTTCCGCCCGCCAGGCGAACGAAGCTTCCGTCAGCCAATGTCACCGTGAGGTTCTGGTTCTGTGCAGATTGGTGGACGGCGAACGGATCGGGGCCGAAGGGAACAAGGACGTTGATGCCCAAACCCACGGCGGCCACCGAAGCGGCCAAAAGGCCCCAGGTCAACCAGGGGGGCCTATTGGGGGCGGGTTTTGGTCTGATTGCGAAGGGAGCAGCGGCCAGGACCTCCTCCACCGTCGGAGGACCGGAAGCCGGAACCGCGGGCTCCGGGGCGGTCAGACCCCAAACCTGAGCCATCTCCTGGAAATACTCTTCGTTTTCCGGAGCGGCTTCCCGCCAGCGCTTCAGTCGCTCATCCTCGAAAGGAGAAGCGGCGCCTCTGAGAATCTTGATGATCAGGTCATCCACCGGGGACCTCCCATTGATACCTTCGGAGGGATCTTCATCCGGTACACGTCTGTCCAGCTGGTTTCTACCAATCTTCTGTCCCGGACCCATGCCTCCTCTTCCGTTTCCCTTTCCTTCTTTCCCGTTACCCATCCATCTGCTCCCGGTCTTGGCCGGCTCCTTCAGCGCCCTCGTCTGAGGCCGATCGGTCGGAGAGGTAGGGCCTCAAGGCCGTCCGGAGATCGGCCATGGCGAGGCTCATGTGGTTGGCGACGGTCTGGGGAGAGAGATCCATGATCTCGGCGATCTCCTGGTAGGAGAGGCCCTCCTCCCTAACCAGGCGGAATACCTCACGCCGGCGTTCTGGGAGCCGGGCGACGGCTGAAGCAGCCAACCGCTGAAGCTCGGCGCCCTGCACGTCTTCGTAGGGGGTTCTGGGAGAAAGGGGTGGGGTTGCTTTGCTTTGGGCCTCGTCCCTGCGGGCCCTCTTTCGGAGCTCGTCCAGGGAAGCGTTCCTGACGATTGTATAGAGGAAGGACCGAAGGGACCCGGTTTCCTCCAGTTGATATCGTCTGGACCAGAGGCGGACGAAAGCGGTCTGGACCGTGTCCTCCGGGTCTCCGACGCCGGAGAGAATCCGATGGGCGAATCCGACCAGGGGCGCCCAATGGGTGTTCATGAGTTGTCGCAGCGCGTCGGGGTCATCAGACCGAAGCGCGCGAACCAGGGCGGCGTCGGCGTTCTGGACCGGGGCCGCTTGGGATGGCGGCATTTGGCTCCTCCCGCCGGGGGTGGGATCATCAGATCCGTAAATGATCCCTACGACCTTCGCCTCGTCAAGGTTCCTCATGCCCCTTTCACGTCCTCCGATGGGGGTCCTACCAATCGATGGTCTTTTGGTAGAGGAACGCTCCCCATACGTGACATGCATGAGAAGTTTCAAGAAGACGCTGGGCGTGATGGCCGTGGTGGCCGACATCGCCCTTATGATGACCGGTTGTGTGACCGGTGTCGTGGACCTGGACGATGACTTCAACCACTCGGGGAACGTCGAGGTTTCCGCCAGTTTCTCCAGGACCCTGGTCCTGGATGACCAGGTTTCGATCCGGATCACCGGCGCCAATGGCTCGGTGCAACTCATGGGAGTCCCCGATGCCCAGGAGGTTGTGGTGGAGGCCGTGCGTAGGGTGAGGTCGGATTCCAGGAATGACGCCGAAGCACACCTTCCTGATGTCCAGGTCCTGGTTGAAGTCCGGTCCCATGAGTTCGAGATCAAGACCGTCCAGCCGAACTCGTCCCACGGCCGCACCTATGTGGTGGACTACGACATCACCGTCCCGTCCCACCTCCTCCCTTCCATTGCGAACGGGAACGGGTCGATTCACCTCGAAGGGATCCAGGCCGACATCGATGTCACCAACGGAAACGGAGAAGTGGTATTGATGGACGTGGAAGGGAGCAGCTGGGTGAGCGTCGGCAACGGAGGGATTTCGACTTGGGCCTTTCTGCCTTCGGGAGGCCAGATCGTTCATTCCCTCGGAAACGGGACCCTCTTTCTCTCGATTCAGCCGCAGGTGTCGGCGTCCTTCGGAGCCAGGGTCGGTAACGGAACCATAAACGTCACGGGGCTGAACCTCTCCCAGGTCGTCTCCAGCCCGCGCCAGTTGCAGGGACTTCTGGGCACGGGTGAGGGCTACATCGACCTATCCGCTGGGAACGGGCAGATCCGGGTCCAGGGAGGATAGTCGGGGGCGATCCGGCGACGAGGCTCGCCTCCAGCTTCCGGAACCCTTACCCTAGGGGGCAGCCAAGGGTCGATTCCGGGAGCAGTGAAATGGCGCACACGGTGCACCGACGGAAGTTTCTGAAGGACGGGGCCAGGGCCACTGTGGGCCTGGCCCTTCTTCCTTTCCCCCGTGTTTTTGGGGAACCCTCCTTTGACCTGGTGATCCGGGGTGGGACCATCATCGATGGCACCGGGGGTCTGCCATGGCGGGGGGACATCGGGCTCGTTGGAGACGCGATCCGAGCGGTGGGCGTCATCGATCCCGGCCAGGCAACGAGGGTCCTGGATGTAACGGGGTCTCATGTCGCACCCGGATTCATCGATATCCACACCCACTCCGACGGCGGCATCCTCCGATATCCCTCCGCCGAGAGCAGAGTCATGCAGGGGGTCACCACCGAGATTACCGGGAATTGCGGGGGATCTGCCGCCCCCCGCAGCGGAGAGCCATCCGGACCCGGCGGAGGGCGAATAGCCGAGGAACTCGCCGCCGAGTATGGAATCGAGGGAGGTTGGACCGACGTCACATCGTACTTCGGGGTCCTGGAGACGGTGGGGATTTCCCTGAACCACGCAATGCTGCTTGGGCAGGGAACGCTTCGGAGTAATGTGGCCGGCGCCGAGGATAGGGTCCTCACCGAATCGGAGATGGCCCAGGTTCTCCAGGCCCTGGAGGAAGGCCTTGATCAGGGAGCGTTAGGCATGTCCACAGGCCTGGAGTACGTTCCCGGTCGCTTCACTCCTACCGAAGAGATCCTGGCGATGGCACGGGTGGTTGCCCGCCGTGGGGGACTTTATGCGTCCCACATCCGAAATGAAGAAACCATGCTGCTGGAAGCCGTGGATGAAGCCGTTCAGATCGGCCGCCGGAGTGGAGCCCGGGTCCAGGTCTCGCACCTGAAAGCGGCGGGGCTTCCGAACTGGGGGAAACAGACCGCGGCCCTGGATCTCATTGAGGGAGCACGGGTGGCAGGGGTAGATGTCTTGGCGGATGCCTATCCCTACACAGCCTACTCCACAGGCATTTCCATTTTCTTACCGGCTTGGGCTGCCGATGGTGGGAGGGATACCCTCCTCGAACGGTTGGCGGACCCCTCGGACCGGCGGCGGATCAGGGACGCGCTGGGAGTTCGGGTGCGTCAGGATCCGGGGGACTTCGACCTCATCGTCATCAGCAGCTTGAGATCGGAGGAGAACCGGGGCGTCATAGGAAAGGACGTGGAAACGATCGCGGGGGAGTGGGATCTGGATCCTGTTGATGCACTGTTGAAGCTCATGGAGGAAGAAGGGTCGGTGGGGTTCATCGGTCACGGCATGAGTCAGGACAATGTGGACCAGGTCCTGTCCCACCCTCTGGTCATGATCGGGTCGGACGGATCAAGCATGGCGCCCCGCGGGGACGCGGCTCGTTCCCGCCCCCATCCCCGTTCGTATGGGACCTTCGCCCGGGTCCTTGGCCACTACTCCCGGGACCGGGCCATCTTCGACCTTCCCACGGCCGTTCGAAAGATGACGAGCATGCCGGCCGATCAGATCGGGATCTCGGACCGGGGCCGAGTGGCCAGGGGGATGAAAGCCGACCTGGTAGTATTCGATGCTGAGGGAGTTGGTGATACCGCCACTTTCGACGACCCCCATCGGTATGCCGAAGGGATTCGCCACGTGCTGGTGAACGGGGTCCAGGTTGTGGAAGAGGGTGCCCATACCGGGGCCCGGCCGGGAGAGGTTCTCCGGAAGGCCTGAGGGGGGAGGGGAGAGGGCTCCGTGGCGCCAGGCATTCAAAATGCAACCTTCTGCCTTCCATCTCCGTATTTTATAGAGTGACCCACTAGAAGGATCCAGCAGGAGCTCTGGAGCGCCATGACCTTTTGGCTTACCGCACTGGTGATTGTGGTTCTTGCCGGGATCGGGGCCCGGATCGGCTACCGCCGGTGGCGGAAAGCCCGGATTGCTGCCAGGCGGATCGTGGAGAAGCCCAATTCCCACTACGCTTCCGCCATGGTCAAGCACCAGATCGACCGGGAAAGGTGGGGAAAGGTGAATCTGGATCGAATCCATCCGGTGAACCGCGAGGAGGTGGAGCGCCTGCTGGCGGTGGCCGATGTTCAAGGTCCGGATGCGCTTTCGACCCGGGAGCGTTTATTCCTCGAAACCATTACCAGCCTCAGCTTCGGCTGATCCGGGTTTCAGTCGGACGCATCCTCCAGCTGGCGGTAAAGCTCAGGTCGTCGGTCCTTCAGGAAGCTTAGCTGCCTTCGGACCTTGGTTACCTCCCTGGCATCGACGGGCCCGAGCACTATCCCTTCCTCGTAGGCGTCTACCTCGGATACGACTTTCCCCATGGGGTCCACCAGCGCCGAGTCTCCGGCATGGGGCTTTCCGCTCCCAGTTCCCACCCGATTGACCCCTAGGACGTAGGCCTGGTTTTCGATGGCCCGGGCTTTCAGGAGCGCCGACCAGGCATCCCGGCGCATATCAGGCCAGTTGGCGATCACACAGTAAAGATCTGTGCTTGATGCAACTGGTCGGAAGGGCTCAGGGAACCGGAGGTCGTAACAGATGGAGGGAGTGACCCGAACCCCCTCTACCTCCACCGTCGGGACGGACCCCCCGCCGATGAAATTTTCATCCTCTCCGGCCAGGGAGAAAGGATGGAGCTTCTGGTAATGGAGCAACTCCTCCCCGGAGGGTCCGAAGAGGGAACAGGCGTTCGCCGGAAGGGGATCGGCCGGTTCGGCGTATCCGGCCAGGATGTGAACGGAGAGCCTCGATGCCAGTTCCGCAAGAAAATCCTGGGTTTCACCTGCGAAACTGGAGACCTTCACGGCATTCATGGAGAACCCCGTGGCGAACATCTCGGGAAGAACAAGAAGCTGAGGCGTGGATCCGGTCGTATCCGCACTCGCCCCGCCTGCTCCCTCCTCCATCACCCTTTCGGCCATGGTTTCCACCCGACGGAAGTTCACGGAGGGATCCTCCCAAGCGATATCCATCTGAATGCCGGCGACGATCATTGTCATCTCCTCATGAGTGGATCTTCCGCAGACGGTCTGCGGCAGCTTCCAGGGTGTCCATCTTCTTGCAGAAAGCAAACCGGGCCAATCGACGCCCCTCGTCCGCATCGGCCTGGAAGAAAGAGCTCGGGGGAATGGCCGCTACCCCGTGCCGGGTGGTGAGCCAACGGGCGAAATCCCAGTCGTCCCCTTCGAAGACAGGTGTAAAGTCAGCTAGGATGAAATACGTACCTTTGGGCACGGCAACCTCGAATCCGGCGGCCTCGAGGGCCGAGACCAGGAAGTCCCGGCGAGCGAGGTACTCGGCCTGGAATCCGGCGATGAACTCTTCCCGGAAGTTCCGAAGGGCGAACGCAACGGCTTCCTGGAGGGGGGTTGCGATCGTGTAGTTGAGGAATTGATGGGCGGCCTGGGCTCCGTCCACGAGATCGGGTGGGCCGGTGCCCCATCCGATCTTCCAGCCTGTGAAGGAGAAGGTCTTTCCGGCGCTGGACAGAGTCAGGGTTCGTTCCCGCATTCCGGGGAGGCCGGCCAGGGGTTTGTGTTGCGCTCCGTCGAAGGTCAGGTGCTCGTAGACTTCGTCGGTGAGGGCGATGAGGTCGTGGTCCCGACAGACCGCTGCGATGATCTCCAATTCTTCCTCATTGAACACTTTCCCTGTGGGGTTCATGGGCGTGTTCAGGACGATCATTCGGGTCCGGCCCGTGACTAAAGCCCGGAGAGCTGACCCGTCCAGGGCGAAGTCCGGAAACCGGAGGGTGTGGAACCGTGGGATGGCGCCGGCAAGGGCTAGGCAAGGGGGGTAACTGTCGTAGAACGGTTCGAAAAGAATGACTTCGTCGCCGGGGTTGAGCAATCCCAATAGAGATGCGGAGATCCCTTCCGTGGCGCCGTTGAAGACGACCACCTCGGACATGGGGTCGAAGTCCAGGCCGTAGTACAACCTTTGGGTCTCAGCGATGGCCTGAACCAGGGGAGGATGACCTCGTGACCGCGCATACTGGTTCCTCCCCGACCGAAGGGCCCTGACGGCGGCCTCCACGATCTCCCGGGGGCCTTCAAAGTCCGGGAAACCCTGGGCAAGGTTGATGGCGCCGTGATCCTCCGCCAACGCGGTCATCTCGGCGAATACGGTGGTGCCAAAAGGCACGAGCTTCTTGGTGATCACGAACGGGATCCTCGACGTTCTGGAAGTGGGGCTCTTCCTCCGAAGGAGAAACATACAGCGACGGGCCGGGAGCCCGCGATGTGGACCCGCGATGTGGACCCGCGATGAGGGCCCGCGATGGGGGCCCGCGATGTGGACTTGCGATGTGGACTCGCGATGGGGCCCGCGATGTGGACTCGCGATGGGGCCCGCGATGTGGACTTGCGATGTGGACCCGCGATGGGGGCCCGCGACGGAGCACCGCGACCCCATGGGCTTGGCAAAGCTCCTCGATTTGGCCATATCTTCGGGCCGACCATGGATTCGAACGGAGAGAATCAATGCAGTCCAAGTTGGTAAACGACATCAGGCTATGGGTCACTGGTCCCTTTCTTGGGGCCCTCATGTTTGTCTCAGGAGTGGGTTTGTTTCCGCACCCTGCTGTGGCACAGGCTAATGTGGCTCGGGAGACCGATGAGGCGGCCGAACTCGAACCCGGCATGGCGGAGGCCTTAGCCCGGGTAACGGCCCGGCTGGAGTCGGAGATTCGAGCGGCTATGGAAGAGGGGCGCATCCCGTCTATCACTGTGGCCCTTACCGATCGTGGTGGGGAGCTCTGGGCTGGAGCCTTTGGGGAGAGCAACCTGTGGGCCGGGACTGAGGCATCCCCGGAGACCGTGTACCTCATCGGATCGACCTTCAAAGCCCAGTCGACCATTGCCCTGCTTCAACAGATGGAGTTGGGTTTCTTTCAGCTGGACGACCCTGTCAACCCCTACCTCTCCGAATTCCAGATCAGAGGGGAAGAACCGGGATTCCCCGTGACCTTCCGGCACCTTCTCACCCACACGTCCGGGTTACCTGCCGCCTACGGAGGCCACGACGTTTGGGGGGAGACGGTTCCAGCGCCGCTCCCCGAGTACCTGGGGGGTGCTCTGCAGGTGGAGAGGCCACCATTGGAGCGGGTGGTGTATTCCAACCTCGCATTCACCCTGGTGGGGTACCTTGTAGAACATTTCAGCGGGATCCCGTACAAGGAGTACATCCGGGAACGGATATGGGCACCCATTGGAATGAGCACGACTGCGTTCCAGCCCACTCCCGGAATGGAGGAGCGGTTGTCCATCCCCTATGCCCCCGATCGTCAAACCGGAGGGCTGGCCCCGGCGGGAAGGACGAAGGCGGATGTCTGGCCTGCGGGCATCGTGTACGGCACGGTCCACGATCAGGCCCGATGGGTACGTTTCAACCTCGGGGACGGTGCCGTTGAGGGAGGGCGACTCCTTCGGCCTGAAACCATGGAGCTGATGCATTCGCTGCAGTTCCCGCAGTTCTCCGGAGGGTCCATGGGGGGTGGTTGGGGCTACGAGAGGGCCGGCTACGGCTTGACCTGGTGGAACTCGACCCGGGATGGAGAACAGTTTTTTGCCCACTCGGGGAGCGTCTCGGGCTACACCGCATTCGTCGCGGGGAATCGGACTCGGGGCTTCGGCATCGCTGTCCTCACCAACGGCAACCGCGCCCATCCCCACCTGGTTCGAATCTGCAACCTGGCTCTGGATCTCTTGGCGGAGGAGTTGAACGAGTCGAGGTAGGTGGAGGGGCGAGGCGTCCCTTACCCCGCCGCCGCCCAGTCCACCCCGTAGACTGCCACGGGCTCGGTCTTCCCTCGAAGGGTGAATTGCCCCTGGAGCTCGGTGGACACGCCGGGCTCTCCGGCGATGGTCTCCTGGATACGGCCGGAAACCAGCACCGGCCGATCATACTCTCGACAGAGGTCCAACAGCCGCGCAGCTGTGTTGAGAGCGTCGCCGTGAAAGGCGATCTCACGCTTGATGTCTCCCACTTCGGTTGCGGTCACGAGCCCCTCCTCCACCCCTCCTCGAAACTCGGGGGCTACACCGAAGGCTTCCTGGTACCACTCACGTTTTTTGTCCAGCCGATTCTGGAAGGAGAAGAAGGTCTCCAGGCTGTGCTTCTCGGCATCAACCGACCCCGCTGGCCAGGTTAGCACGACTTCGTCACCCACGAACTGGTAGATCTGGGCCCGGTAGAGGAGCACAGAATCGGTGAGGTCATGATAACAGTGACGAATGAACTGGCTGTATCGGCTGTGACCCAAGCGCTCTGCAATGGACGTGGATCCTTTCAGATCCAGGAAAAGGAAGACCCGGTCCTCTTCCCGGGGCCGGTGGTACCGGCCGGTAAGAAGGGCCCAGAGGTTCCCCGGGCCCACTTTCCTCCGGACCTCGAGGAGGAACGAGAGAGAGAGCAAGCTCAGGATTAGCATCCCCCCGAGGGAGGTGAGGAGTCGTGGGGACATGGATGCCCAGAGGCCCTGGAGATCCTCCCAGGAGAAGAGGAAGAGGAGGAAGGCTACATGAATCAGGACGGCAACGAGCACCAGGCTGCCGAGGTAAAGTCCCCACTTGAGGAGGATGATCTGCCCGAAAGCCCTTTTCCTGAATGCCGGGACTTCAGAGAGATGGTTTACGCCGGCCAGGAGGAATCCCAACGCGAGGCTGCCGACCACCATCTCCACATGGATGCCTGGTCCGGTGGCGTAGGTCCTCAATACCCCATCGCCGAAGTATTCCATCATCCCCCACACGGCCAATACGTAGTAGACGTACCAGCTTCCCAACAGGAACAAGGCTCCGATGACGGCTTCCTCGAGGACAATCCGACGTAGTGCTCTCATCCTATTCCTCCTCCGTTGCCGAAAGGATAGGGGACGGGCTGGATTCTGTCAGGGGAGTGGCCAGCCCGGGACTTGGAGGAGAATCGTTCGCCCCCCTCGACCTGATCGCATGAAGCCCCTACCATATTCGCCATGGACGATAAGAATCTTGATCTTGAGGCTCTCGAGGGGCTGACGAACCCCGCCGAAGTGGCGGCGGCGGCAGCCACCCTCGATAAGCTCACGAAAGACACCGAAATCCTCCTGTTCATCGCAGGGGGCTGTCCTGCCTGCCCCCACCAGGTCCGATCCGTGGCCACTCTGGCTCTGGCGAGTCCCAGGGTCTCGGTGGAGATCGTGGATGCGCAGCAGGAGCCCGCCCTCTCCGCCCAGTACGAAATCACCTCTGTGCCCACCACTGTGGTGGACGACGAGCTCATCATGGTGGGGGTCGTTCCCGCCGGGGATCTGGCATGGCGTCTCCTCGAGAGAGAAGGGCCGGAGGCGGAGAAGATGGTGTTCGCGGCCCTGGTGGAGTCCCGCAGAATCGCCGACGCTGCGGAGCGGCTGTCGGATGGACGGGCCACGAACGCCTTCATGGAGCTGTGGAGCAAGAGTACGCTGGAGAGTCGGATGGGACTCTTTCTGGTGGCCGAGGAGGCGCTGCAGTGGAACCCCGATTCCCTGGCAGACCTGGCGCCTCTCCTTATCGAGGGGTTGGAAGAGGATGGGCCCATTACCCAGGACCCGACCCGGGTGGGAGACACCGCCGACCTGTTGGGGCAGATCGGCCATCCCGATGCCCGTCCGGTGCTGGAGGCCCTCAGCAGGGATCCAAACGAGGAGGTTGCGGAGGCAGCGGCCGACGCTCTGGAGGAGCTCAGGTAAACAGGATCGTATCCGATCCCCCTTCATTCCTATCGGGCTCCCTCCAAGAGTTATCCTGGCATCACCGGGGCCCCCGTTCTATCCTTCCCAGGTTCTCCCAATCATCTCCGTCAAAGGGAATCGTGCCATGAAGACCTTCCCTCGTATTGTCCCGGTCACCGTCGTTTCCATGGTGGCCCTCTTCGCCGCCTGCTCTCCGACACCGGCGGGGGACGCCCCATCGGAGGAGCCCACCGCTGCCGCCCCGACGGTCGACGAAGGTCCTTCCCTCTACGAACAACTCCTGGAAGTCGCCACCGTCGAAGAGATGGTCATGGTCCCCATGCGGGACGGAGTCCGGTTGGCCACCCATGTATACCGGCCCAAGAACTCGGAATCGAATCCGGTCCCGACGATCTTCGTGAAAACCCCCTACAACATGAACCTCTGGGGGGACGGGGAGATGAACATGGGGCGGTTCCGGGGGCCCCTGGAGGCCGTTCGCAGAGGGTATGCCTACGTGAACCAAAATGAGCGCGGGAAGTTCTACTCGGAAGGCGAGTGGGACATCCTGGGTCCGCCCAAGTCAGACGGGTATGACGCCCTTTCCTGGATCGAGGCCCAGCCCTGGTCCAACGGGAAGGTAGGGACCCAAGGGTGCTCGTCCACCGCCGAGTGGCAGATGGGATTGGCCGCCCTGGATCACCCGGCGCACGCCGCCATGGTGCCGCAGGGATTCGGGGCTGGCGTAGGTCGAATCGGGGACTGGTATGAGCAGGGGAACTGGTATCGAGGTGGAGCCGAGCAAATGCTCTTCTTCACCTGGCTCTACGGAGTGCAAAACACCCA
>JBDHGR010000129.1:0-10963 GCA_039589815.1 Gemmatimonadota bacterium
TCCACGGATCGGTGACCTACATCTACCCCACCGTCTCCCCCTCGGCCCGCACAGGGCGCGTTCGTCTCGAGCTCCAGAACCCGAATCAAAAGCTCAAGCCTGGCATGTACGCCCAGGTGGAACTCCAAGGTGCGGCGGTGGAGGAGACACTCCTGGTTCCCCGCTCGGCCATCCTTCAAACCGGCGAGCGGTCGATGATCTTCCACCGGATGTCCAACGGCCAACTCCACCCCATGGAAGTGGTCACGGGGCTGAGCAGTGGGGACCAGATCCAGGTCCTCTCGGGCCTCACAGAGGGCACGGTGGTCGTGGCCTCCGCCACCTTCCTCATCGACGCCGAATCAAACCTGGCGGCAGCCATGGCCGGCATGGCCGGCATGGCCGGCATGGACCATTCCATGATGGATATGGGCGGGGAGGATATGCCGGCGGACACTGCCGGGGCAGAAATGGACCACTCGGAACATGACATGTCGGGCATGGCCCCCGACACCAGCGGCGGCACCGGCGGGAGCCGATAATGCTGAGACGAGTCATCGACTGGTCGGTCCAGAACAAGTTCCTGGTCCTCATTCTGGCCCTCTTTGCCGGAGTTGGGGGAATCCTGGCCATGGCCCGGACTCCTCTCGACGCCATACCGGACCTGTCGGACGCGCAGGTCATCATCCAGACCGACTACCAGGGACAGGCCCCTCAGTTGGTGGAAGACCAGATTACCTACCCCATCGCTTCGGAGATGCTGAAGGTCCCCGGCGCCCAGACCGTTCGGGGCTATTCCTTCTTCGGGGTGTCCTTCGTTTACATCATCTTCGAAGACGGCACCGACCTCTACTGGGCCCGAAGCCGGGTCCTGGAATACCTATCAGGGATCCAGGGCCGGCTGCCGGAGGGGGCCCAGACGGCCCTCGGCCCAGACGCCACCGGGTTGGGTTGGATCTACCAGTACGTCCTGGAAGACACTTCGGGAACTCACTCCCTGGCCGAGCTCCGCTCCATCCAGGACTGGTTCCTCCGGTACCAGATCACCTCGGTTCCAGGGGTCAGCGAAGTCGCGTCCGTGGGAGGTTTCGAGCGGATGTACGAGGTCACCCTGGATCCCATCCGCCTTCGAGGATTCGGGATTCCGATCCATTCCGTCATGGAAGCGATCCGATCCGCCAATCAGGACGTGGGAGCCATGGTCCTCGAGATGGCCGAGCGGGAGTACATGGTTCGGGGGCTCGGATACGTAAAGGACCTGGCCGACATCGAGTCGGTGGTCCTGGGAGCAACGCTAACCGGAACACCGATCCGGGTGGCCGACGTGGCTGACGTCCAACTCGCGCCTCGTGTCCGGCGGGGCGTGGCCGACCTGGATGGCCGGGGTGATGTGGTGGGTGGCATCGTGGTCATGCGGTTCGGAGAGAACGCCCTGGGCACCATCGAGCGGGTGAAGGAGAAGATCGCAGAGATCGAGGATGGGCTTCCGCCCGGAGTGGTCCTCAAACCCGTCTACGACCGCTCCGATCTCATTCTCCGGGCCATCGCCACCCTTCGGGAGAAGCTCATCGAGGAGTCCATTGTCGTGGCCCTGGTGTGCCTGGTTTTCCTTTTCCACGTCCGAAGCGCGCTGGTGGTCATCCTCACTCTGCCCCTGGGAATCCTCATGGCCTTCATCGCCATGCGCTTTCTGGGAATCAACGCCGATATCATGAGCCTGGGGGGCATCGCCATTGCCATTGGCGCCATGGTCGATGCAGCCATCGTGATGATCGAGAACCTGCACAAACACATGGAACGTGAGATCGGGAGGAAGCGCCGGAAGCTGGTGGCGCAGGGGACTCCGGTTCCAGGGGACGACAGTCGACTCCCCACATCCCTCCTCAGCACCGAAGAACGATGGAGCCTCGTGGTCCGGGCATCCAAAGAGGTGGGCCCTGCGCTGTTCTTCAGCCTCCTCATCATCACTGTATCATTCCTCCCGGTGTTCGCCCTCGAGGCCCAGGAGGGCCGTCTCTTCAAACCGTTGGCCTGGACGAAGACCCTGGCCATGGGCGGTGCTTGCATGCTCTCCCTCACCCTGGTCCCCGTGACCATGGGCCTTTTCGTCCGGGGCACGCTCTTTGCTGAGCACCGAAACCCGGCCACAAGGTTCCTGGTGTGGATCTACAAGCCGGTGTTGGAGTTCGCCCTGCGATGGCGGTGGCCCGTGCTGGGAACCGCTGTGGCTATAATCATCCTCACCTTTCTCCCACTTCAGCGCATCGGCTCCGAATTCATGCCCCCCCTCAACGAGGGGTCCATTCTCTACATGCCCATGACCCTGCCGGGCATCAGTGTGCGGACCGCCCATGAAGCCATGCGGAAGCAGGACAGCATCCTGGCTACTTTCCCGGAAGTGGAGTCCGTCTTCGGAAAAGCCGGCCGGGCGAATACCGCCACCGATCCGGCGCCCCTGGCCATGTTCGAGACCACCATCGTCCTCAAACCCGAGGAAGAGTGGAGAGAGGGGTTGAGTTGGGACGACCTGATTCGGGAGATGGATCAAGCCATCCGGTTCCCCGGGATCCCGAATTCCTGGACCATGCCCATCAAGGGCCGAATCGACATGCTGGCGACGGGTATCCGGACTCCCGTGGGCATCAAGATCTTTGGCCCTGACCTGGGGGAACTAGAGCGGCTGGGACGGGAGGTTGAGAATGCCGTGGCCATGGTTCAGGGCACTCGGTCGGCTGTGTCGGAACGTCCTACGGGCGGCCTATACCTGAACATAGAAATGGACCGGGATGCCGCAGCTCGGTATGGGGTTAACGTCCGGGACGCAAACATGGTCATCGCCGCAGCCATCGGTGGCATGGAGGTCACGCAAACCGTGGAGGGCCGGGAGCGGTACGGCATTCGGGTCCGGTACCCTCAAGAGCTACGCGATCAGCCCGAAAAGCTGGCAGAAGTGTTGGTTCCGGTCATGCAAGGGGGGGGAATGACCGGCGCGGCCCAGATTCCCTTGGGCAGCATCGCCACCATCGAAGTCGCCGACGGGCCCATGTCCATCAAGACAGAGGGGGCTTTCCCGACGGTCTGGGTCTTTGTGGACGTGGACTCGGACGACCTGGGAGGTTATGTCCGGGCTGCCCAGGAGATGGTGGACGCCATGGTGACTCTGCCCGCCGGATACACCCTTCAGTGGTCCGGTCAGCACGAGTTCATGGAAAGGGCTCGAGCCCGGTTGGGGTTGGTAGTTCCGGCGACACTGCTCATCATCTTCATCCTCCTCTTCATGAATTTCGGGAGAGTAGGGGAAACCTTGATCGTCATGGGGTCCATTCCCTTTGCCTTGGTCGGCGGGGTCCTCATCATGTTCTTCCTGGGTTACAACTGGTCCGTCGCAACTGGGGTGGGCTTTATCGCTCTGGCGGGGGTGGCAGCGGAAACAGCCGTCATCATGCTCCTGTACCTGAACCACGCTTGGAACGATCGAATCCGGCAGGGGAAGACCAACCTGGCCGCACTGCACGATGCGGTCATGGAAGGCGCCGTGCTGCGTGTCCGGCCCAAGGTGATGACGGTTACCACGATCATCGTGGGTCTCCTCCCGATCCTCTGGGGCCATGGCACCGGGGCGAGCGTAATGAAGCGGATCGCTGCCCCAATGGTGGGCGGAATGGTATCGGCAACCGTCCTGACCTTGGTCGTGGTTCCGGTGATCTACTTCATCTGGCAAGGGGTGGGCGTGGCCGCCGGTAGAATCGGGACCCTCCCGGGAATCGAATCCGACTGACACCCAAAAGGGTTATCTTCGTCAAGAAAAAGTCCTTGACAGTTAACTACCGTCCTTCGTATATGAAGGCCTTCGCTCCCGAAAAATGAGAGCAGTGGAGGGACCGCCTGAGTAAACAGGCTGGGCCTCCTTCGTTCAATCGGCCGGGTCGCATTCTGCCCTCGGCCGCAGTCCTTCCTTGCACGAGGAGATACGAATGTACCAAGCCAACATCGACGCCCTGCTTGCCGGCTGGAACCAGGGAGACCTGGACGGAATGGATGCCTTCATCGACGAGAATGCGACCCGAAAAGCCCCGGCGTCTCTGAACTCCGATGCCGGCAATCTCGCCGAGCTCAAACAGGTCATCACCGATTTCAGAACGAGCTTTCCCGATGCCAAGGTGACGGTAACCGACATCACCTTCCAGGGAGACCGGTCCTTTGCACAGTGGACCTTCGAAGGGACCAACACCGGCCCCGGCGACTTTCCGCCCACCGGAAACTCAGTGCGGATCCAAGGCGCGTCCCATGGCCGTTATGCGGAAGGGAAACTGGTGGAGGAGCTGGTCTTCTTCGACGCCATGGACATGATGACCCAACTGGGACTGGTCCCCGATCCGTCAGCCGGAAGCTGAGGGCAGCACCCCGATGACAACACTCAGGAATCCCTTTCCCAGCCTGGCGGTGGCCACGCTTTTGCTCGGCACCCTGCCGTCGACACCGGCGCTGGCCCAACAAACGGACATCATGGAGCGGTTCCGGGAGATGTCCGCCCGGGC
Organism: Gemmatimonadota bacterium; assembly: GCA_039589815.1. Classification (GTDB taxonomy): domain Bacteria; phylum Gemmatimonadota; class Gemmatimonadetes; order Longimicrobiales; family Gaopeijiaceae; genus JABDNZ01. The sequence goes on from JBDHGR010000129.1 coordinate 4,518, forward strand.
CGAGGCGGCCGGCTTGGCTGATCCTTTTAAGGGTGTGACGACGAATGGCGAGGGCGTCTTGGACCTCTTCCCGATTCGATCCACGGGGGTATCGATCGGGCCTGTGAGGGAGGCCACCAGCACCTTCCTATCCACCCTCTCGGCGGAACAGCGCGCCAAGACCGTCTTTGCCGTGGATGATCCAGAATGGCGGAAGTGGATGAACCAGCACTTCTACATTCGCCAAGGCACCGGCTTCGACGAGATGACCGAGACCCAGCGGGACGCTGCCTTCGGCCTGCTTCGGGCATCCTTGAGCGCTGAGGGACTGCAGCTTACCCGGGACATCATGCGGCTCAACCACACCCTGGGTGAGCTCAACGACAACAACTTCGTGGAATACGGGGAATGGCTCTACTGGATCACGGTGATGGGAGAGCCTTCCGCTACGGAACCCTGGGGTTGGCAGCTCGACGGCCACCACGTGATCATCAACTACTTCGTACTGGGGGATCAGGTGGTCATGACGCCCTTCTTCCTGGGCTCGGAGCCCGTCATTGCCGAGTCGGGGAAGTACAAAGGCGTGAGGATCATGCAGGAGGAGCAGAACCAGGGTCTGGCCCTGCTGAGAAGCCTGACCGATGAGCAGAGGTCGGCAGCCGTCCTGGAGGTCTCGAAGGATGGAAACAACACTCTCAGCGAGGCCTTCAAAGACAACATCGTCCTGGAGTACGCCGGGGTGCCGGTTTCGTCCTTCTCTACCAGGCAGAGACAACAACTCCTGGACCTGATCCGGCTCTACGTCGGGAACCTGGCCGAGGGACATGCCCAGGTGAAGATGGGTGAGGTAGAAGACCATCTGAATGAGACCCATTTCGCCTGGATCGGGGGGAGTGGGGACGATGCGGTCTTCTATTATCGCATTCACAGTCCCGTGATTCTCATCGAGTTCGACCACCAACGACCGGTCGGGCTGAGGCACCTACTTCCGCAGGGGCCGAACAGGCAACACATCCATGCCGTCGTTCGGACCCCGAACGGGAACGATTACGGGAAAGACCTTCTTCGGCAGCACTACGAAAAGCACCCGCACAAGCCACACGGACCGGGTCACCGGTAGGAGCCACACAGTCACGGTGAGGAGGAAAACCCAATGACTGATTCCATCGATGCCCAGGCATCACTAGAGGGAACGCTCAAGGACGAGATCATCCGAATGTACCAGGAGGTCGCCGATAATCCGGAAGCCGATTTCCACTTCTTCCATGGAAAAGAGGCTGCGGAGCTGTTCGGCTATGACCCCCGGTCACTCGATAAGGCCCCGGTCGGGGCGGTCTCGTCCTTCGCCGGCGTAGGGAATCCACATCTCCGAGCTGATATCCAAGCTGGGGAGACGGTATTGGATCTAGGGAGCGGTGCAGGCCTCGACGCGATCATCGCCTCCTGGGCCACCGGGCCCACGGGAAAGGTGATCGGGGTGGACCTCAATCCATCCATGTGCATCAAAGCGCAGGCCCATGCGGCCGCTACGGGCACCGAGATGGAATGCCGGGAGGGGAAGATGGAGGACATCCCCATTTCCGACCGATCCGTGGACGTGGTAATCTCCAACGGGGTCATCAATCTCTCTTTCCAGAAACGACGTGTGGTGGAGGAGGTCTTCAGGGTGTTGAAGCCCGGAGGCAGGATCTCCATCACGGATATCGTCAGTGGAAAGCAGCTTTCTCAAACCATCGTGAATGACCCCAAACTCTGGGCCAGCTGAATCGGAGGGGCTCTCCTGGAAGGAGAGATGTTCCGGCTTCTGGAGGAGTCGGGTTTCAAGAAGGTGAAGTCGGCCGTGGTCCCCCACTTCCGGTTCAAACAGGAGTCGACACAGAACGCCGCTGAAGCGTACGGTGTGAAGGCTGTGATGATGACGGCGGGCAAGCCAACGGAAGAGTAGGGAGGGAACCTTGGAACTGAGGCCACTGGGAAGGTCGGATCTGCAGATTACGCCCATCGGCCTGGGGGCCTGGGCCATGGGAGGCGACGGGGTTTTCGGCTGGGGGCCCCAGGAGGACGCAGAGTCCATTTCCGCGATTCATCGGAGCGTCGAAAGAGGGATCAACTGGATCGACACAGCACCGATCTACGGAATGGGCCACTCGGAAAAGGTGGTCGCACAGGCATTGCGGGAGATAGGAGGCGACCAACGTCCATTGGTGTTCACCAAATGCAGCATCGTTTGGGATGACGAGAAGAACGTCGGTCACAGCCTCAAGGCAGATTCGATCCGGAATGAGATTGAGGACAGTCTGCAGCGGTTGGGCGTGGACGTCCTGGACCTGGTTCAAGTGCACCGTCCTTCCTGGCCCATCGGAGCCCCGGATCCCGACCTGGAGGAAGGTTGGACAACGCTGGCCGAGCAGGAGGAAGCCGGGAAGATCCGCCATATCGCCGTATCAAACTTCGACGTCGGCCAGATGGAACGGGCCCAGGCGATCGCACCCATCACCTCCCTTCAACCCCCGTACTCCATGCTGATGCGGCAGATCGAAGACGACATCCTCCCGTTCTGCCTGGAGAACAACATCGGGGTGCTTCCCTACTCCACCATGCAGAACGGTCTCCTCACCGGCCGCTGGACCAGAGAACGATACAAGGCTCTTCCGCCCACCGACTGGCGAGTGCAATTCAAATCGCCCCCCTTCCAGGAGCCACTCTTCTCCCAGATCCTGGAACTGGTGGAGGTGCTGAAGGAAATCGGAGATGCCCACGGCCGGTCCCCTGCCGAGGTGGCCGTGGCCTGGGTACTCCACCATCCGGCTGTCACGGGAGCGATCGTCGGCGCCCGAAGTGCCGATCAGGTTGACGGGTTCGTGGGAGCCATGGATTTCCGTTTGAGCGATGACGAGTTCGCGAGAATCGGAGAGGAGCTTCCGGAATCCATCACCCTGATATAGCAGGGCCAGGCTTCCGCCTCAGGGAACGGTGCAACCCCCCGGGATGAAGTGCCTGATCAGTTGAAATGGATTGAGAACTCGGCGGGACCGCTTTACCCTTCCTTCTGAACACGCTACTGCGACGGGGGAGGACCGGCAGGCCATGCCTGAGAAGGGGAAACGCCAGCTTGCGGCGATCATGTTCGCCGACATGGTGGGTTATACGTCCCTCATGCAGGAAGATGAGGAAGGCGCGCGCCTTCAAAGGGACAAACACAGAGCGATCCTGACCTCAGCCGTGGACAAGCACCACGGAGAAGTCCTCCAGTATTACGGCGACGGCACCCTCAGCATCTTCGGCAGCGCGGTGGAGGCGGTCCAGTGCGCGGTGGAAGTCCAACTCGCAGTAGCCGACGAACCCATGATCCCCCTGAGAATCGGTGTCCACACGGGGGACATTGTCCACGACGACGAGGGCGTCTACGGAGACGGGGTAAACCTCGCATCCCGGATCGAGGGCCTTTCAGCCCCGGGTGGGGTCACTGTCTCCGGTAAGGTATACGACGAGATCAAGAACCACCCCTCCATCTCGGCCGTCTCGCTCGGTTCTGTGCAACTGAAGAACGTCGTGGACCCGGTCTCCGTCTTCGCCATCTCCAACAAGGGGTTGAACGTTCCCAATGAGGGAGCCGTTTCGCCGCCGACTACTCCGGTGCACACTCGCCGACCGAGCCCTGCTGACACTGTCCTGCAACGGATCAAAGACAGGGCCGTTGTGCAATGGGCCTTGGCTTATCTGGCCGGGGCGTGGGCACTGCTGGAGATCGTGGGCTTCGCCGGCAGCCAATTCCTCTGGCCATCGTTGATCCCCAAGACGATTGCGATCCTCGTAGCCGCAGGCTTTTTCATTACGGTCGTCGTAGCCTGGTACCACGGGGAACCGGGCCGACAGCGGATCAGCGGGCCCGAGCTTCTGATGATCGCCCTTCTGTTGGCCATTGCTGGTGGAGCCGTGGCTGTGTTCGCTCCAGGAGGAGGCCCGGGCCTCGCGATGGAGGAGATAGGGACCACCGCGGCCGCTCGGGAAAGGCCCGCCATCGCGGTTCTGCCCTTCGAAAACATGAGCGCCGACTCGGACGAGGAGGCCGCCTTCCTGGCCGTTGGGTTACACGACGACCTTCTGACCCAACTCTCAAAAATCGCCAGCCTTGACGTCATCGCCCGCACCTCGGTCATGCAATACGCCGAGACTTTGAAGACTATTCCTACCATCGGCAGGGAGCTGGGCGTCCACACCGTCCTGGAGGGAAGTGTCATGCGGGCCGGCGGCCAGGTCCGCCTCAATGTGCAGCTCATCGACACCGAGACCGACGCGCATCTCTGGGCTGAAACCTACGACCGGGAGTACACCGTCGAAAACGTCTTCGCCATCCAAAGCGATCTCGCCCAACAGGTGGTCAGAGCCCTCCAGGCCGAGTTGGCACCGGCCGAACAAGCCCGCCTGGAAGAGGTGCCCACCGAAAACCTGGAGGCCTACACCTTCTTCCGCCGGGGCGTGGACGCGCTGGGCCGGCCGGGCTGGGAGCCCGCCGACCTGGAAACCGCGAGAGCCATGTTCAGCGCTGCGGTGGAAGCCGACCCGGAGTTCGCCCTGGCTTTCGCATCGCTCTCCTCCACCCTCTGCTACCAGTTCCTCTACTATGACCGGGCTCCCGCACGCCTGGCCGAAGCCCGTGAAGCCAGCGATGAGGCGTTGCGAATCGATCCGGAGTTGGCCGAGGCCCATTCCGCTCAGGCCTTCTACCACTACCTGCGGTACGAGAATGACGAGGCGATGGAATCCCTGGCTCGTGCCGAAGCGAGCGCCCCAGGGTGGGCCGCGGTGCTCACCCTGAAATCCGAGCTCCAGATTCGAGATTGGGACTGGGACGGTTCTCTGGCGACCAAGGAACGAGCCGCCCTGTTGGATCCTCGAAACCCTGAAATACAGCTGGGCCTCGCCGAGGCCTACGCCAACCGTGACCGTTGGGACGATTCGGACGCCCTGTTCGCCAGGCTCGAGGAGACCTATCCGGACTTCCACGAAGCTGCGTTCTCAGAGGGCTGGTTTCCGCCCTCGAGCAGATCGAGGAGCCGATCCTGGACTTCGGAGGATTCTGGTGGGCGCCGAGGGAATTCATCGAGGGTTGGACCTACCTTCAGCTTGATCCGCCGCGGGCCGAGAGAGCGCTGGCCCGGTCGGTGGAGATCTGTCTCTCTGCCCTGGAACAGCTGCCCGGTGATCCCCGCATCCATGCCACCCTCGGCAGATCCTACGCCTTCCTGGGACAGCGAGAGGAAGCGTTGGAAGAGGCCCGTCGGGTCCGGGAGATCCTGCCCATCACCAAAGATCCAGCCTTTGGCGGCCCCCTACTTGAAACGGTCTCTTACATCTATGCCGCCCTTGGCATGGCCGAGGAAACCGCCGAGGCCCTGGAAACCGTCTTCTCCGTACCGGGTGTCAGGGCCGTACCGGCTTTGTTCGGCCCTGATTTCGAAAAGGTGATTGACCATCCACGGATTCAGGATTTGATCGAGAGGTACGGACCGGCTGAGGGGATCTACCGGGGCGGGTCCTAGGCAGGACCGCCAACAACCTCCAAAGCTTCCAAGGCCTGCCGGGCAGCATCCAACATTGGTTCGAACACGGGATCGGCGTCCTTCCAAAGTTCCATGAACTTGCCGTAGTGGAAGATGGCATCGTCCCGGTTGCCCAACCTGTCGTGAATCTCGGCTTGCCTCAAGTGCGCCGGGGCGGCAAAGAGGAATTCCCCCCAACCGTCGCTGAGAGTAGCGTACCAGTCCAGAGCCTCTTCCGGCCGGTCTGTTTCCCTCAGGATCTCGCCCCGGAGCCAACGGTCCAGGGCACGGGAATAGAAAGGTGAAACACTGATGAATTCGAAGGGGGGGAAGTACCCTATAGCCTCCAGAGCCGTTAAAGCCCTTGCCAAGTCCCCCTGAGAATGGGCGAGATGAGCATCTACGCTTTGTGAGAGAGCTAAGGTCAGGGCAATCGTCTTTGGGGCACGCCCATATCCCCTTAGATCCATACTATACGTGCCGGCATCCTCGATTTCACCCAGACCGGCGCTGAGTAAACCAAGAAGGTATCTGCGAAACTCCGGATGGTGTTGAGCATGGGGGCCAAAAAGGTTCCGGTAGGACGGGAGAGCCACTGCTTCTCCCGGATCCCAGGCTCCGATGGCGTCCCTCAACTGCCTCAGGTCGATTCCAGGGATGGATGACCGAGAAAAGCCCGCGAGGAAGATCGAGAACAGGGCCCTCACCTCCAGGGACCACTCCATCTCCCTTTCTGCAAGTTGGAGGAGCAGCTGATCGAGTTCGTGCCACTTCCCTTGGGCGAAAGCCAGGCCCGCCAACAGTCCGTTCCCTGCGTGTCGGTGCTGGCCAGAGCCACGGGAGCTCAAAAGGAGCCGGCCCAACCGCTCCGCTCCGGGGTAATGATGCAACAGAGCCGCGACACGGGCCGCAGCGTAGACTACG